>NZ_JAUBQE010000031.1:0-94066 GCF_036701115.1 Microcoleus sp. Pol1C5
TTTTCTTCTTTATATTTGGGAACTAGCTCACAAAAACGATACCTACTAATTGTAGCACTATTTTATGAAATTGGTATAAGTCATGTTCTTTTTTAAGTGGTATTAATTACCACTGCCAATTTTTAATGCCCAATTTTTAATGCCCAAATTTTAATTTCGAGTATCGGAAGCCCCAAGATTATAAGAAACTTTCGACGGTTCAACAGTTACTACTTCCGAAATAGATTGTTCGGCTGCTACCTCTAAAGTTGGCAGTGGTAGATGTTTCATTTCCCACACTTTCAACAAAATTAGATATTCATAAAAAGCTTGCAGCGTGCACCAAGCCAATCCCGCTTGGCCGTCAAGAAATCCGCCCAGTAAAATATACATATAGAAAAAGCGCACCACAGGCCGCAAAGGCAAGCGCAAAGAAAAATCTTTCAAAGCGCGGCGCCTTTCCACCTCCGACGCGCCAAACAATAAATCCCACCAATTTACTTGACCAGCTTCTAATTGACGGAGAGTTTCAGCCGCCTCGTCAGTCGAGTAGCGGTTGTGCTTTTCAATCCAGCGGGAAAGACCTTTGCTGCAAGTATAGTGAGGGTAAGTTTCTTTCAAAAAGTGAGTAGGCCCGTTGCAGACTTCCCGTTCAGTGTGACCGTAGTCCGTAAACCACACTCGGTCTTTGCGAAAGAGACGCATTTGATAACGGGGATATTGAGTGCTGCGACGAATCCAGCGCTCCATAAATATTACTTTTTCAGCTACGTAATAGCCGATATATTCTTGACTTTCGATCGCCCTTAAGCATTCAGCAAACAGTGCAGGGGTCATCCGCTCGTCTGCTTCGAGGATGTAAACCCATTCGTACTTGCACGGGACTTCTTGGAGCATCCAAGTCCGCTGGCGTCCGTGAGTTTCAAAGCGGTGCTGCACTGTTTGCACGGCATAGTTCTGAACAATCTCAAGGGTGCGATCGGTGCTGAAAGAATCAACTACAATGATATCGTCACAAAGCAGTGCCGATTCAATGCAACCGGCGATATCAATCTCTTCGTTGTACGTCAGAATATAAATTGAGAACATTCCCAGCTTTCAGTAAGGGCAAACTATTTGGTAAACAAACTATTTCTCAGGGATGTCTCGACCAGCGCGATCCCTGCCAGCGCTGGTCAATTTTTGCGGCGGCCGAACCGCAGAATTCCCATACTTCTCAATCCCGTCCAACCAACAGTAATGTAGCCTATCGCTAACAGCAAACTGGTGATTCCCGTCTGCAAACTCGAATTTCTCGATCGAGTTCTTAACTCTTTCTCTTTTTGTTGCTTGCGGGTGCGAATCTCGTTACGAGCTTGAGTCGGAAGTGCTTGAGCTTGCTGTTCCAGGAACTTGTCAACGGCTTTCGGGTCAGTTTTCGACTCCTCAAGCACAGCTTTCAATTCCTTGGGAACCTCTGGACTCTTGAGTGCTTGTTGCAGCTTCCCGTTGTCTTCCAGCAGCGCCCCTATCTGGGTGCGACGCTGGCTTTTGAGCTGTTCTACCTGAGCTTTAAATTGAGGGCTTTTAAGTTGTGCCTCAAGTTGACCTTCCGCTTGTCCCGCTTCTTGATCGACTTGAGCCAGAGCATCCTTGAGTTCCAAACGAGTATTGTTGAGGTGAACGGGAACCAGAGATAGGTAAACTAGACCTAGCAAGCTGGAAATCAACAGCGCCCAGAATCGCAAGTCAAGCCAAACCTTGCGTCGCTCAATAGAGACTCCACTGCTGCTGTCAACCCAAAAGCCAGTCATCAGGAGGGCGATACCGATCAAAGGAATAATGCCCCTGTCAACTATCTGAGTTGCTGCAGCCAACTGCCAGCCTCGATTGAGAAGGTCTGAAGTTTCTCCTGGCAGCGACAGAACAATGCAGTCAAGCAAAGCAGAGAGAATCAAGATAATCCCGACTACTTTTAGAGTTCGAGCAGCTACTGAAGAAAATTGACGGCTATTACTTGCTTTCATAATTCGTGTTAGATAATTCTACACCGTTCGATTAAAGGGGGTAGTTGGGTGGATTTTGTTGAACGAGTTTTAAGCTATTTTCCACCAAAATAGCTGCTTCGGATACCGACCTCGACTTTCCTCTGGGTTTTCACCGGCTGCGGTTGCGAGCCAAAAGGTGTAGTTTCTGCACAGCTATATAGAGTTGGACACAGGAGGCTGTGCGCTTCTGGGTTGGCTGTAACACTTGGTCAACATGGCGCACAGAAACAGCAGCAAGCAACTGCTGGCTTCTTCTATAGTCTGACGAATCCAGCGTAAAGATGGGCTCTGCACGCTTAGGTTCCAGCTTTTAACTAGCTTTCGCTCGCGCGGCCGTGCCAGAAATAATAGACACACGAGGAGCGCGCTGCGTTGGGTTTCACCCCCTAGGGCTCCCACTACCCGATCGCCTGCCCGATGCGGTGGAACTCTCATCCCTTGTCTTATAGTAATTGATATAAGAGAGGGCGGGAATAAATAATTGTTTACCAACATTTTTAACCTCTAATTACCAACAGCAGGATACGGCAGTCACAAATACACGAGTAGCGTTTTTTCCTTAGTAATTCTGTTTGCCATATAAGCTTCATCGCAGGTAATTTTTACTTATCCTTTCTTGCTTAAGAATCACCCTTTACTAATCACTATTCTCTCCTTGGTCACTATTAATTATTGCCAGTTTGAAGGATTTATTATTCAATAGTAAAAGTGCAAAGTTTCACATTTTTTGGTAGAATAATTTTGATCGCTGTTCAAATTTGGTGGTAATGACTGCAATGATTTCTGATGTTTACACGTTGAGAGAACTTGAAAGATCGATCGCATCCGCTCCGGACAAGTGGCGTCCGATCGTGTTTACTAACGGCTGCTTCGATATCCTGCACTGCGGCCACGTCCGCTATTTGCAGGCGGCAAAAAAATTGGGGCGATCGCTCCTGGTGGGCTTGAATAGCGACGCCAGCGTGCAAGCTATCAAACCGCAGCAGCCGGGATTGCCGCCCCGCCCGATCGTACCGGAAAATCAGCGAGCCGAAGTGTTAGCCGCTCTCAAACCAGTAGACGCCGTAGTAATTTTTTCCGAGATTACAGCAACTAAACTGATAAATATCCTGAAGCCTGATATATACGTTAAAGGAGGTGACTATCAAGTCGAAACTCTGCCGGAAGCACCGGCAGTTATCGCCGGAGGTGGCAAGATTTCCTTAATCGAAATAGAAGTTCCGAGTTCTACCAGTGCGATCGTCAAACGCATTTTACAATTAGGTACTTAACCCTTGATCGCAAATAGCAAGCAGTGAGCTAAACTCAGAAGTTGCCCCATCAAAAAACACGCTTGGTACGCGCGGCGAAGCTATCCCGTAGGGAATCGCTCGTACAACTTCAATCCCAATTCCTAAGCAGGAGAGAATTTCAATGGAACTCACAAGCAATAACACGATCGCGGAAATCCTACAAAGACACAAAGCAGAGTTACTAGCAGACTGGCTCAAAGAACTGCAAAATACCGGGCTGCGGCGGGACGACTTGATGAGAGCCAAAGAATTGCGCTCCGAGTGTCAAGAGTTCCTGCAATTGCTCCACATTGCAGTCGGGAACGGTAACTTTAGCGACATCCAGACACCCGAATGGGAAAATATGCGGGTGCTGTTAGCAGAAGTTTCACGATCGCGCGTTCAGAGAGGCTTTACTCCCTCAGAGATAGCGAGTTTCATTTTATGCTTCAAAAAGCCATTGTTCGATCGGCTTTGTCATGAACTGACAGAAAACCGCGACGCACTTGTGGAACAACTTTGGCTTTCCACCAGTTTATTAGACCAGCTTGGCCTTTGGGTAACAGAAATTTTTCTCAAAGCTCGCGAAGAAGTCATTGAACGCCAGCAGCAAGAAATGCTCGAGTTGTCAACACCCGTAGTCAAACTTTGGCAAGGCATTCTCGCTTTACCCATGATCGGGACTCTCGACAGTGCCCGCACTCAAATAGTAATGGAAACTCTATTGCAAGAAATCATGGAAACAGGCTCAGAATTTGCGATTTTAGACATTACAGGTGTGCCGACTGTTGACACTTTAGTTGCTCAACATTTATTAAAAACTGTCGCCGCCGCCCGTTTAATGGGTACTGAGTGCATCATCAGCGGCATTCGCCCGCAAATAGCTCAAACCATAGTTCACTTGGGAGTTGACTTGCAGGATATTCTCACAAAAGCTACTTTAGCAGATGCTTTTAAAGTCGCGTTGCAGCGCCAAGGTTTAACTATAAAAAATCTTAAAGAGGAAAGATAAATATATTGCATTTTGACAGGTAAACCCAAGTAGAACTTAACGAATAGGTGAATTTGTGGAACGAATACCGATACTTCAAATGGGAGAATTTTTGCTAGTAACAATTCAAGTAGATATGCACGATCGCTTAGCAATAACGCTGCAAGATGACCTGACGAACCGCATCGTCAAAACAGGTGTTAAAGGTGTGTTAATTGAAATTTCTTCCCTCGAAATTGTTGATTCTTTTATCGGTCGTATTATCAACAATATCGCTAGTATGTCACGAATTTTAGATGCGGAGACAGTTGTAGTAGGGATGCAGCCAGCGGTTGCTATTACCCTCGTTGAGTTGGGGCTTTCCCTGACAGGAGTTCGCACAGCTTTAAGCGTTGAAAAGGGCATGATTTTGTTAAGAAACTCCTTGGGTTGGTCTCTTGACGAGCAAGGGTAAGCAGTCGATTAATTGTCCCCCGATCGAGGCACAGGCAGTCAAGAAACCTAATTTGTTTGTAGATACCTTGTTGACAAACAGAAGATTTCTTAGGAAAGGGCTTACGCACTCAAGGGGGTTAAATCAAGGGTTTAAGATTCCTGCACTATGTTCTCTTTTGAGAGAAAATCGTAGTAAGTGCGTAAGTCCTATTAGGAGAAACTAAGTTGATGAGCGTAAGTCCTATATTTTGGGGAGAAGTTCTATTTTGGTACAGTAGCCGCCATGTCAAAACGTGAGATACTAGAAATCCGATCGTCATCCGATATAGTCCACGTCCGGCAGCAAGTGCGAGCTTGGGCTGTAGCAATGGGATTCGGTTTATTAGACCAAACAAAAATCGTTACCGCAGCCAGCGAACTCGCCCGCAATACTGTAGACTACGGCAAAGGGGGAACTGTAACTCTCGAAATGCTGCAATTAGGAACCCGCAAAGGGCTGAGGCTGATATTTGAAGACAAGGGCCCGGGAATTCCAGACATCGAATTAGCACTGACCGACGGTTATACTTCTAATCACGGTTTGGGTTTGGGGCTGAGTGGTTCCAAGCGGTTGATGCACGAATTTGAGATTGTTTCCAAAGTGGGTAAGGGGACTAGAATAGCGATCGTCCGCTGGCGCTGAAGAAGTAATACGATTTGAGAGTTGAGATTTTAGATTAAAGCATTGGGAATGAGTGAGGACGATCGGGGTTTGGAGCTTGCGTATAGTTGTATTATTTTTTAAATTGGTATAAAGAGCAACCAGCAAAGCCAAGAAGTGATTCTTGGAATCCCACACCATACCCGGAGAGGGTTGGCGTATGGAGGATTTCATTATGAGAGCTGATAAAAAATGATAGATGCCGTAGCCCTGCCCGTAACAGAAGAAAGTCAAGTCGGAGAAGCGCGGCGAATCGCAGTGGCCCTGGCGGCCGAAGTCGGATTTAACGAGACCGATCGCGGTAAAGTGGCAATTGTTACCACCGAAGCAGCAAAAAACGTGGTCAAGCACGCGGGCGAAGGAGAAATTTTGCTGCGAACATCAAAAACAGCGGCAGGATATAGCATTGAAATAGTAGCGCTAGACCGGGGTCAAGGAATGACAAATGTCGCGCTTTGTCTGCGGGACGGTTTTTCTACAGCGGGAAGCCCTGGAACTGGACTGGGGGCAATTAAACGCCTCTCTACTTTTTTTGATATTCATTCTGTACCAAAACTGGGGACAGCCTTATTAGCGCGGCTGGAACCGACCCAAAATAGCCGGGAAGCATTCCAAAACAGCAATTACTTGGAATTTGGGGTCATCCACTTGCCGAAAGTAGGAGAGCAAATTTGCGGCGATTCCTGGGCGGCGGAAAATCACCTTGACAAAAACCTGATATTAGTTGCAGACGGGCTCGGATACGGGGATTTGGCGGAGGAAGCGTCTCGCGAAGCAGTGCGCGTATTTGAGGAAAACGCCAAACTCGGGCCCAAAGCAATTTTAGAGAAGGCCCACGCTGCTTTAAAAAATACCAGAGGAGCGGCTGCGGCGATCGCCCAAATCGATCGTACCCAACAAACAATTTGTTTTGCCGGAATTGGTAACATCAGCGGTGTAGTGGTCACAGATAACCAAAGCCGCACCATGGTTTCCTACAATGGCACAGTTGGACATATGATGCGAAAAGTAGCAGAATTTGTTTATCCTTGGTCGCAGCAGTCCCTACTCATCATGCACTCCGACGGTTTGGCGGGGCAGTGGAATTTAAACCGCTACCCGGGTTTAGCCTCCAGACATCCTGCTTTAATCGCAGCCGTGCTCTACCGGGACTTCAAACGCACTCGCGATGACATGACAGTTATAGTAGCCAAGGTGAGAGAAGCAGCGTGAGTTACCCAATCCTGACGACGGAAGTCCGCTTTGAACAAGACATCGTACAAGTACGCCAAAGAGCTCGCCAAATTGCTAAAGGGCTGGGATTCGATTCCCAAGTACAAACCCGCATCGCCACAGCAGTTTCCGAAATTGCCCGCAATGCTTTCAAATATGCCGGCGGTGGCAAAGTAGAATTCATTGTGGAAGGGGAATCGCCCCAAATTTTTCGGACTCGGATTTCCGATACGGGGCCGGGAATTGCTGATTTACCGGCTGTGTTAAGCCCCAATTTTCGATCGCAAACCGGCGCGGGACTCGGTTTAGCAGCAGCCAAACGGTTGATGGACGAAGTGCAAATCGACTCTCGGCCCGATCGCGGAACGGCTGTACAATTAGTTAAGCAGTTTTCCAAAAATATGCCTGCGCTGAGTGCGATCGAACTAAATCAATTAGTTGACAAACTAGCGCGCCAAATTCCCGAAGATCCCTATGCCGAAATTCAGCAGCAAAATCAAGAATTACTACGCACTTTAGACGAACTCCGCCAGCGTCAAGAAGAACTCGTACAATTAAATCAACAACTAAAAGATACCAATCGCGGAGTCCTGGCACTTTACGCTGAATTGAACGACAAGGCCGAATCTCTCCGGCGCGCCAGCGAACTCAAAACCAGCTTTCTCTCCAATATGAGCCATGAGTTTCGCACTCCGCTAACGGCAATTATGAGCCTTTCGGAAATATTGTTAAATCGCCTCGACGGAGAACTTTCAGCGGAACAGGACAAGCAAGTAAATTACATTTACAAATCCGCCGAATCTCTCGCAGAACTTGTCAACGACTCGTTAGATTTAGCCAAAGTGGAAGCCGGAAAACTAACTGTTCGGGTGGCTGATTTTGAAGTCGAAGATTTGTTCAGCGCGCTGCGAGGAATGATGCGCCCCCTGCTTCCCGCAAACTCTCCCGTTGCTATAATTTTTGAAGATCCTCTCGAACTTCCCATCCTCACAACCGACGAGGGAAAAGTTTCTCAGATTTTGCGAAATCTAATTTCTAATGCCCTAAAATTTACCGAAGCAGGTGAAGTTCGAGTGGCTGCGGAAATGGGAGAGGAGGGAACAGTTACTTTTTCAGTAGCAGATACGGGCATCGGCATTCCTCCAGCCGATCAAAGGCGGATTTTTGAAGAATTTGTCCAACTCGAAAACCCCTTGCAGAATGGCGTCAAAGGCACGGGATTGGGATTGTCTCTGTGCAAAAAACTGGCGGAATTTCTAGGGGGAAGTATTGAAATCACAAGTTCACCCGGAGTTGGTTCGACTTTTTTTGTCACACTGCCGATTCTGTATCCTGAAGAGGAAGAAAATCCTTTGGAAATGTCCGCTGGTAAGGCAGATGAAATACCGCACGCGATCGCAAATTCTCGATCGCCAGTGCCGGATTCAGCAACAAAAGTTTTGATTGGGGAGGATGAAGATAGTTTTTCGGTATTTGCTGAAAGACTTGCTGGCAGAAATTCCTTGTACTGCGATATAAGTCGCCCACGGTGCTGAAAGTTGGGGTTCGGCTGTGCTTTGCCGAACCCAATTTTTATGGACATTATGATGCTGGATCTGACTGAATTTGACGTTTGGGAAGAGTTGAAATGCGATGGGGCTACTTGTCAAATACCTGCGATCGTGAGAAATTCCAAACATTTTCGGTTACATCACTTTTTTGCTGTGCGGGATGCTAGGACTGTAAGATAAAAATTATTATTCCGATGCGAAGGGAAACGATATCAGGAATTGTAGCTTTTGAGGACTGAAGTCGGATGCTGCGAACCTAATTATATTTTTTCAGCGATTTTTATATGGTTCGTAAGATAGATAATTTATAGCAGGCAAAATTTATTTAATTTGCAACAGCATTTAACCTTTGTGCTGTAAAATGTAGCAGTTCTCAGTTGCCGACTATATAGTAGGGACTTACGGAGGGCCTATTTTCTTGTCGGCGATCGGCTAAAATCCATGATAAATCTTGTTCTTAGCAATGTCTCGATTAATAAAAAGAATGCAACTGTAGGCGCGTAATTCAAACCCATACAAAATAAGCCATTCCCAATTCTAAAATCTCAAATCTAAAATGGTATGACTTTCATCTCCCTTCAATATGCCCTGTTTCTATTAGTTATGTTCGCGGCTTACTGGTTGGTTCCGCTGCGGTGGTGGCGGCTGTTCATCATGTTGGCGGGTAGTTTAATTTTTTACGCTTCGCTGCAAATTTGGTACATCCCTCTGCTGTTAGTCGGTGCTTTGTTTAATTACTGCTTGGCGATGGCGATTGGGGAACCTCTGGATTGGCGGATTGCTAATGAATCTTGGAACCGCCGCCGTTTGTTGCTGCTGTGGATAGGCATCTGCCTGAATGTGTTGCTGCTTCTGGGCTTTAAGTATGTGCCTTTTTTATTGAGTTCGATCGGCACTTTGTTCAATTGGCCTTTAGCTATCGACGGGGCTGACTGGGTAAAAAGTCACGTCATCGCACCCCTGGGATTGAGTTTCTTTTGCTTTGAGTGCATTGCTTATTTGATTGACGTGTACCGAGGCGCGCCTGCTGCTACTTCGCTGCTGCACTTTGCTGCTTACAAGCTGTTTTTTCCCAAGCTGATTTCCGGCCCGATTACTCGGTATCACAACTTGATCTATCAACTGAAAACCCAGCAATTTCCGACGCCAGATCGCATTTCTGAGGGACTTTGGACGATCGCCTTTGGTGCAGTAAAAAAAGGTCTTTTCGCAGATAACTTAGGAATTTATGTCGATTTAAGTTTTACCAACTTGCAGCGGGCGGGTAGCGAGGATTTGTGGCTGGCTATTTTTGCTTACGGGCTGCAACTTTATCTCGATTTTAGTGGCTATGTTGACATGGCGCGGGGTACTGCTTTGCTGCTGGGTTGGTATTTGCCACCAAATTTTGATTTTCCTTATTTTAGTGCCAGCATAGCTGATTTTTGGCGACGCTGGCACATGACTTTAGGCGATTGGCTACGCAATTATTTGTATTTTCCTTTGGGCGGTTCGCGAGTCGGTTTGTGGCGCACTTGTCTGAATTTGGCGATTGTCATGTTAATTGCGGGAATTTGGCACGGAGCAGCTTGGGGATTTATTGTGTGGGGAGGTTTACACGGTTTAGCTTTGGCGGTTCACAGGCTGACTGATGTGCTGTTTAAGCGGTTGCGGATCGAGTTTTTGTGGGAAAATCCGATCGGTATTGCGATCGGTTGGCTGTTGACTCAGGCGATGGTTTTTGGTAGCTGGATATTTTTCCGTCTTCCAGATTTAAAGGATTCTGGATGGGCGATTTCGCATTTGTGGGGACACACTGCTGACGTGCAGTTTGCTGAGAAAGTTTATGGCGAAGCTTTGGGTTTGGAAAGAGTGCATTTAACTTGGATGTTGGCGGCTTTGGCTGCGGCGATGCTGGGGAATTATGCGTTGAGTCGGGGTTTGAAATTGGAGTTAAATTGGCCGCTGAAATTGGTGTTAGTGCCGCTTTGTTTGTATGCGGTTTGGGTGTTGGCTCCCGAAGGGGGTTTGCCTTATATTTATTTTGATTTTTAGGGTATTATAGCAGAAGGAAGAAGGAAGAAGGAAGAAGCAATAAAATCATTCGTTTCAGCCATTAACAACGTCCTAAGCGTCTTCGCTATTGCTATATTTGATTTTCCTGTTATTCCCTGTAAGGTGCGCCGAAGTGATTCCCCGCTTTGGTGCGCGGTGCCCACCCTAGAAATCACAGTCAACAGTCAACAATCATATCGAGGAGTTCACCCTACAATTGATAAGAACACCAGTCACTCCAGCTACCGACATAAAGTTTAGCATCGGGAATTCCGGCGATTTCTAAAGATAGTAAATTAACGCAAGCCGTCACCCCGGAACCGCAATAAACAATAATTTCTTCGGCTTTTTCTAATTCCGTCCACCGCTGTTTTTGTTCGGATGCCGAGCGCACTTTTCCAGTTTCATCCGTTACCCCTTGCCAAGGATAGTTAACCGCACCCGGAATGTGACCTGCAATGGGGTCGATCGGCTCCCGCAAACCTTCATATCTCTCGCTTTCTCGCGAATCAACCAAAACCTTTCCCGGCAAGTCTTTACGCTCTTTCACAGCCTCAATATCTACCGCCAAATCCGGCTGCAAGTGAGCAACTAATTTACCCTCGCGGGCTTCTGGCAAAGTATTTGTTACCGGATAGCCCGCCGCTTTCCATGCGCTGAAACCGCCGTCTAACAAAGCGACTTTGCTGTGTCCCATATATCGCAGCAGCCACCACAAACGAGCCGCAAAAGCTAGTCGCGAATCGTCATAAGCTACGACTAAAGTTTCTTGTGAATTAATACCGATCGCGCTCAATTTATCCGCTAATTCTTCAATATTTGGTAGGGGATGTCTACCGCCGTGTTTGCCCACTGAACTCGCGAGGTCGCGGTTTAAATCTAAATAGAAAGATCCGGGAATGTGACTTTCTTGATATTGTTTTTGTCCCCATTCAGGGTCGGCAAGGGAAAACCGACAGTCAATGATTACAACTTGCGGATTGTCGGTATTGGTGGCTAACCATTCAGGAGAAACGATTAAAGTGTTGTCAGTCATAATTATTTAAATCTCTATTTTAACATCTATCTGGACGGAGATTTTTTCTCTGATTCTCTTTTTTCTACCGGAGATTTATTAGAACTTGCTTTCTCGGAAGTTTCTTTTTGCGAATTGGATTTTTTAGGAGTTGCTTTCTCGGAAGTTTCTTTTTGCGAATTGGATTTTTTAGGAGTTGCTTTTTCCAAAGGTGATTTTTCGGCTGGTGCGGGAGTTGGAGTTTGCAGAGGGGGAGTTACTGCTGCTTCTTGAGCGTAAAGTAGATATTTCTGATACTCGATCACTTTTGCTTGAGCTAGTTGATGGTTGGGGCTAGAGACTGGTACTCTTCTCATTAATGAGACCGCTTCTTGCCAGCTATCGGTAACTGTTGTCCAATCTTCCTTGGTTTTCGCCGCTCGCCCTAATTCTGCTGCTTTGAGTGCGCTGTTAACGGCTTCTCGAAAAGTATCTGGTGCAGTTGCTACATCTACTGTTTCATCGGGATTATTCCCCGCAGTTGCTGTCGGCTCGTTTAAAATCTTACCGACAAACGCCACTACCGCGATCGCCAACATACCCGTCACCAGCCCGACTACAATGAAAGTCGATCGCAGCCGATTCTCAAATGCAGCAAGTTCCGGCGATTTTTCCTCCTCAAAATTGTTCTCCATCTCTGTGCGATCGTCCATATTAGCAACCGCAGTATTTGGTAAAGCTTCTCCTGCAAAGCTCTGTGCTTCAAAAGTGCTATTCTCCAAACTAAACTCTTGACTCCAAGCAGCAGCAATCTGACCGCTTTCTCGGCCCTCAACCTTCACTTTGGGAATCGAATCCGGCTGCAAATTCGTCAGCTCGGTGCGAACAAAATCAACTAATGTATCTTCTATGGGTACCTGCTCGGCCTCAAGAATTACATCCAAACAATCGCCGTCGAGATTTGCCGAGGCTGTGATGCCTTCAGATTGCAACTTGCTGTTTAGCCAAGATGCGATCGCAGTGGCGAGATTTCCCTGCTTGGCAAGTTCCTGAAAATTAAGCTCTGTCATAGCTGGACACCTGATAATGCACAAGGTAGAAGGCAGAAGGAATGAAAAAGTCAGAAATAGTTTTTTTAAAGTTGAAAACACCCTAACTGAAATTCAACAAATAGTATAATGTATCGTGGCAAATCCCAGCCCTAAGATGCAAATTATCACTCTCGCTCCCCCTCCCAGCCCTTGAGAAAAGACTCGCAGTCCTTACTCCCAAACGAACTCAGGTTTGTAGTGAGGAATGCAAGTCGTTTTGCTCAGCCGCCAAATACTGCTGCAATCAGGTTTTTGATACCGGGCGCGCCAGTCCAGATATTGCAAGCATCGCTCCTACAACCAGCATCCGGCTGGAAAAATCCTCGATCGCGCGGATGCGAGATAGGAAATTTTAGATGAAAAATTTGTGCGATCGCAGTGCCATCGGCCGGCAGCGAGTGATATCATCAGTTAGTCAATATTCAAGTTTTTATAGCAAATAACTCGATCGCACAATGGTAGCAATAGCAATTTTAGCGGCTGGACGCGGCACGCGCATGAAATCTGACCTGCCCAAAGTTCTACACGAATTGGGCGGTCGATCGCTAGTTGAGCGAGTCCTGCAAAGTTGTCAAGAAATTCAAATTACCAGGCGACTTGTCATCGTCGGTTATCGAGGCGAACTCGTTAAAGAATCCCTGATTCGAGGTCAAGAAATATCAGGGGAAAATCTTCAATCTCCTCCCCTAGAATTTGTAGAACAAACCGAACAATTGGGCACCGGTCATGCCATCCAACAATTGCTGCCTCACTTAGAAGGATTTCAAGGAGACTTGCTGGTATTAAATGGGGATGTACCTTTGCTGAGGGCAGAAACTATCAAACAATTGATAGCAATTCACAAACAGCACCAAAACTCTGCCACTTTGTTGACAGCTAATTTGCCAAATCCCCAAGGGTACGGACGAGTATTTACCGACAGTCAAAACTTAGTCCAGCAAATTGTCGAAGACCGCGACTGCACACAAGCTCAAAAGCAAAATCACCGCATTAATGCAGGTGTTTACTGCTTTCATTGGCCGGATTTAGAGAAAATTTTGCCAGAATTGAAGGCAGATAATGACCAAAAAGAATATTACCTAACTGATACGGTAAATTTCCTCAGTCCGGTGATGGCGGTGGATGTGGAAGATTATCAAGAAATATTGGGAATTAACGATCGCAAACATTTAGCCACAGCTTGCGATATTTTGCAAACGCGGATCAAGGACAAGTGGATGACGGCGGGAGTGACGCTGCTCGATCCCAACAGCATCACGATCGACGATACGGTAGAGTTGCAGCCGGATGTGGTAATTGAACCGCAAACTCACTTGCGGGGAAACACTTCGATCGCCTCTGGGAGTCGCATCGGCCCCGGCAGTTTGATCGAAAACAGTCAAATTGCAGAAAATGTGACTGTGCTTTATTCGGTGGTTTCTGACAGTATAGTTGCTGAAAATTCGCGAATTGGCCCTTACGCACACTTGCGGGGACACGCAGAAATTGGGGCGAACTGTCGCGTCGGCAATTTTGTAGAATTGAAAAATACTCAAATAGGCGATCGAACTAATGTTGCTCACTTGTCTTATCTAGGCGACGCGACTTTGGGAGAAAAAGTCAACATCGGTGCTGGGACAATCACGGCGAATTATGACGGAAAAAACAAGCACAAAACTCAAATAGGCGATCGGAGTAAAACAGGTTCTAACAGCGTGCTGGTGGCACCGATAGCTTTGGGGGAAGATGTTACTGTAGCGGCGGGTTCTGTGGTGACAGAAGATGTGCCGAATGATTGTTTAGTAATTGCCCGTTCCCGGCAAGTTGTCAAACCAGGTTGGAAGTTGAAAGAACCTAAAAAGTGAACGATTGTTCACTTTTTAGATGATGAGTTTCCACCCGCGAGTTTCGCACTAAATACCAAATAAACCGGGTTTTTATAACGGAAGCGATGGCACTTTAGAAGAGATTTTGGTTAAAAACCCGGTTTCTGCGTAAGCCGGCAAGCTTGAGAAATCGGGTTTGTGGCATCGGCTATTTTGTCTTATTTTTGCTCGTGCAGATAGTTATTAATCGCTTTGGCGATTTCTGCTTGCTCGTAGGGGCTCATAGTGTTGGGCAGGGATATGCGATCTCCTCCACAAAGTAACAGTCTGACTTGGTACCAAGTGTCATTTTGCATATCTTTGGTTCGATCTACTTCCACGCCATAAATCTCGCACAGAGAGTATTCAATTACTTTACGTGCCAACAAACCTCGCTGTTTAACAGTCAAGGTGTTTAAATTTCCATCGAAGCTGTAGGTTTCATTATTTCTCAAGACGATCACTGCGGCTGCTGCGAGCAAAAATATGCCTCCTGTCCATCTCAACCAGCGATCTTCTTGGCTTAAGCGCAGCAATCGATCTTTGGCATTTTTAACATAAAAATTGATGTCCGAAGCAACAGCGTCTTGGGTTCCCCAATTAGTCGAGTTAGCAGTGAAAGGAACATTGCCAACAGAAGTTAGAAGTACAACTCTGGTTTTATAGCCGCATCTTTGAACTTTAGCTCCCTGCAAAGAAGCCAGCTCAATTTCTTGGATTTTTGAACCCAGTAAATTCGATCGCACAATCTGGCAACTGCCTTGTTTTGCCTGCAATCGCTGGCAGCTCAGAGTTGCTTTATGATAATCAAAAGCCAGCCCGAACAGTCCAAAAGCCATGAATAAACAACTAGGAAACCAAAAATCAAATATGCTTTGAGTCTGAATTATTAATTCACCTGCTGTTTGCTTGATTATTTTCATTTACCTGGCCCTTAAATTCCAAAAATGATGTTACAGATCGCCTTACTAACCCGATCGGCCGAATTGTTAACTTATATATTATTTGAAGTCGTCTTCTGCCCTGACCCCTTTTCTTTTGGTAATAGGTTAGCACTAAAACTTCTAACCGACAACAAATCTCGCGAGTTTACCTGCTGGGTTTAAGATAGCTTTCTATGATTTAAAATAGATGAATCTTAAAAATATATTAATTATGTGATCGGGAATAAAACGTTAGCTTCCCGATCTGTAGGAAAGTAATCACCCAGGTGAGTACAGGTTTACATTTTGTTACATTGTCAAGTTTATTTGCACCTGCTTAATTATCGTTAGTTATTAATTTGGGCGATTCCCCACAGGATAGCTACGATTCACGGCTTTGCAGGGCAAATACATTGCTAAGGGTGCGATTATCGCTAATCGAGATCTAGCTGCGAATCAAATCAGCAATTTTGTGTTGTTCTGTTAGTGAATAGCTTCTTAAACAGATGATATCGCCCCCGAACATCCACAAATCAACATAATAGCTACGATTTCCATCGCTATCTGCCACTTCCTCTAATTCCACCGCAGAAATCTCGTGAGTTGAGCATTCGGTAACATCATGAAACCATACACCCCGTCGTTTAATGGTCATTTTGCTAAAAGTTTTATCAAAAATGTATGTTTCATCTATCGCGCCGTCCAACAAAGACAGCGAAAACAACAGAAATATGCCTCCCCCTATCCAATTTGATGCTAAAATAATCTGCAATAATCTAATGATGATGAAGGGATAAATTAATAGCAATTTATCCCAGGAACTCGCAGTTTTAATTGTTAGCTTATTTTGTCTTTGCTTGAGATTTTTTATGAGTTTAATTGTTGTTGAATTTAAAAACAATGTAAATTACTTATCTATCCGCTGTAGGCAACTTTTAATGCACGGATTATTATTTGACATTGCTTTGGACGATCGCACTTTTGGTGTTGTAAACAGCCTTGACAGCATAAGCATCGCCCGGACGTACCTGTAAAGCTCTGTTAAAATTGATTAAAGCGGTTTGATAGTTTCCCTGCCCGTAGTAGATATAGCCGAGTTTCATCGATTGTGTGAAGTGATCTTTTTGAGCAGCAACAGGAGCAGAGTTAGGGTCAGTTACAGGTGCAGCAGAAGTAGGAGATGGCTCGGCAGCAGGAGATTGCTCTTGATCGAGGGATGGATAAGTGTTGAAATCAGAAAAAAAAGAAGATGGCGATTGCTCGTTATACCCCTGATCTACATTAGGCACAGAACCATCAGTTTTGAGAAAACCTATTACAGCCATAATGCAATAATAATACCTAACAAGAAATACATGAGAAATCCAGCAAGTTGAAGAAAAAATGGTTTTCTAACTTTTTTATTACTCCAATTTTTAATATGAAATACCCAGGAAGCAAATGGAACAAAAAAGTAAACCAATCCCCACATAGTTTCTTGCTCAATAGCTTGAAATAATCCCCAGATATAACCAACCAAAATTAAAATAAAGCCCAGACCGCCAAAAAACAAGACGATCGCAATAATAGACATTTTCTGTTGCTCCCCTTGGTGTAAAGTTATTTGACACACTGTCAAGGTAAGGATTGAGGCACATTTTCAACCTGAAAGTCTTTCCCCTGTTTGCTGTGTTAAAAATAGATTAGCGGTGACAACAGTTCGATCGCGCACAGCCAATGTTAGGATTTTGGTTAGGAATTTGACTAGGAACTCGATCGCGACTGCCGCAAATGATACCCTCTACCCTCGATCGACCCGAAGAACCATTTGCACGGGCAAGCAACGGCTGGGACATCCAAAAGCTTTACACCGACTTGGCAAAGGCCAAACAAGAATTCGCCCCCCACACCAGAAGAGGGCTGACACCCGTAGAAAAGCGGCATCTCTGTGGCTTGTTGTGCGGCTACAGCCCAGCAGAAATTGCGGTTTTTCTCAACAAACAAATCAAAGGTGTCGAAGTTGATTTATCAAAAACTTTGTACCGATACATAGAATTATTGACAAATCGGCCCCGAAATGCTGTCAAAAATTGGAGAGATGCGATCGACTGGCTGGAAATAGCCGGATATAAAACGCAGCCAAAAACCTCAACCGGCGCCATCTTAAAAGCCACTCTTCACCATTCAGACAGGATTTTATCTGCGGCTATCAGTCCCGACGGACAATTAGTGGCAACGGGCTCTGACGACAGTACAGTGAAAATTTGGAGTTTGCACAGCGGGGAACTGCAGCAGACAATTTTCGGACATTCAACAGCAGTATTGCTAGTGGCTTTCAGCCCTGCCAGTAAAACGCTGCTGACACGATCGCGCGCGGGCACAGTCAAACTCTGGAACCTGCAAAATGGCGAACTGCTGAAGCGTTTGGCAGACGTGCACCGCCACGAATCCGTTGCCGTCAGCCCCGACTGGCAAATTTTGGCGATCGGCACCACCCGCGGCACAATCAAGCTTCTGCACCTCAACAGCGGCCAATTGCTGCAAGTTTTGGAAGGCTATCAAGGGGATGACATAAGTGCGATCGCCCTCAGTCCCAACGGCAAAATGCTAGTAGCCAGCGGCCTCAATGCAGCCAGCGGTTTCTGTCGCGCCACAGTCACTTTGTGGGAATTGCCGGGAGGCGAAGTGAGACGAACATTTGGCAGCGAAAATTATGTAGCGATTTCTTCCGACAGCCAAATTCTTGTCAATCATGGTGGCCAAACTATCAAACTGTGGAACTTGCAAACAGGCGAATTATTGCATTCGCTGCATACAGGAATTCGCATCACTTCCGCCGCCGTAATTAGCCCCGATGGGAAATACTTTGCCGTGGGGTGTTTTGACGGTACTGTTAGACTTTGGAATCTTCGCGGGGAATTGCTGCACACTTTAGATGGACATTCTAGCCCTGTTTCTGCGGTGGCGATCGGGCTTTTGGGCGAAACTCTCGTCAGCGGCGGGGAGAACGGTACAGTTAAACTTTGGCAACTGCGGATTGAAGATTAGAGAGGTGACGAGCGATGATTAAATTATTGCAGTATAATTGATTTAAGGTTTTTTAGAGGGGCCCCGACAAGGAATGTTACCCTAACACCAGAACAGGAAAATTACGTGCGATCGCAACTACAAGGCGGCAACTATGACAGCGTTCAGGAACTAATTAGCGAAGCATTGCAACTGCTAGAAGAAAGAAATCGTGCACTGAAACAGCAGCGTCTGGCAGAACTCAGACACAAAATTGCTAGCGGCACTGAGCAAATTGCTCAGGGAAAAGTGACTGATGGTGAAGTAGTTTGTGCCATATTGCAGGAAAAAATCCGATCGATTATAGAGTTTAACTGCAGCCATGAAAATTCAAATTCTAAGCGACCTTCATATTGAATTTCAAAATTTTAATATTACTGATACGGATGCTGATGTTATTATATTAGCCGGAGACATTCATGTTGGAAAAAAAGGAGTTATTTGGGCTCTTGATCATATCCGACACAAACCTGTTTTTTATGTTTTAGGCAATCACGAATATTATGGCAAAGCGTATCCTAAACTCATCGCTAAACTGAAAAATATTTGCCAAGGAACAAACATTCATTTATTGGAAAATGATTTAGTCTCGATCGAAGGTGTAGTTTTTTTGGGGTGTACTTTGTGGACAGATTACGATCTTTTTGGAAATCCCAGTTATGCCGGTTATGAAGCCAGCCAAAGAATGACGGATTTCAAAAAAATACGCCTCAGCCCTAGCTACTCAAAATTAAGAGCGATCGACACTACTATAATTCACAGAAGATCGCTAAGTTGGCTAACAAAAGCGGTAGCTGAAAATAACTCGAATAAAACTATAATTATCACGCACCACGCCCCAAGTAAAAAATCAATACTGCCGCCCTACGAACAAGATATCTTGAGCGCTGCCTATGCCTCTAATCTTGAGGAGTTCGCGGCAAAATCTGGTGCTAAGCTATGGATTCACGGTCACACACACAAACAACTCGATTACAAAATTGATTCAACGCGAGTAATTTGCAATCCTCGCGGATATCCCGATGAACCCAACGATCGCTTCGATCCTGAATTAGTCATAGAAATTTAAAGATCGGGGTGCGGGCACAAGACCTGCATAAAATTTCCCCAATTCAGTATATTTAACTTGCTAAGATCGAAGCTAAATTTGCATACCCTGAAAAAAGCAAATACCCCTTATTCCGTAGGGACACAGCAGTGCTGTGTCCTGATGTTTGTCGCCGATCTTTGTCGCCGATTTTTGTCGCCGAAATTCACAGCTCTTTTTTAAGCAATAAAAATCAGCGTTCCCTTGCGCATTTCCAAAGTATCGCCCATTTCCATACCGTTGTGAAAAGCACCCAAAATCACCTCGCTAGTTTTGCCGAAAGCGATCGCCCCGCTAGCATCAATTCCAATTGCGCCAAAATCCCGTTGACGTTCGTCAGCTTCAGTAAAAGAACGCTCAAAAGCAGCTTTTAAACTCAAACCATCCGTTACCCGAATCACAATTCGCGCGGCCAAACACTCGTCCATAATGTGTTCGCCAATCCCCGTACAGCTTACCGCCGCACTTTGGGCCGCGTAATTACCCGCCGGCATCGCCGAGTCGCTAACCCGCCCGATGCGCTCAAAACCCTTGCCACCAGTTGAAGTCCCAGCAGCCAAGCGTCCATGCACATCCAAAGCTACAACTCCGATGGTCCCAACACCGGCCGGTTCGGCAACCACGTCAGCCATTGCTTTACTAAAATTGCCTTGGCGTTCCTGCATCCACTCGTGCAAACGCAAATCCGTCATCGGATCGTAAATCGGCAATTGAAGTTCTCGCAGCAATTCCGCCGAACCAAAATCAGAGAGAACTCGATCGTCCGAATGCTGCAAAAATTGAGCAAGTTCGATCGGATGTTGAACGCGAGAAACATTAATCGCCCCGCTGAAACGCTGCATCAAACCGTCCATCAGCGAAGCACTCATCCGAATTTGACCGTCCGACTGCACCACAGAACCAGTACCGGCATTGAATCGCGGGTCATCTTCCAACAATTGGCAGCCCCGCACCACTGCATCTACGGCACTTGCACCGTCTTTCAGCAGCGGATAAACTTCCTCCAAAACATCGTAAAGCGATTTCCGCACCGCCTCAATTCCGCCTTTACTATGTAGAGAACTGCCCGCACCGCCGTGAATAACTAACTTTGGTTGCACTTGTTGCGATGCCATAATTTATAACCTAATAACCTAAAATTTTTCCTTTGCAATCTTAGCTTTGATCGAGCAACTTGCCCTAAATTCTTAATCTTGAGCCGCCAAACGGCGGCGACGACAACGTTCGGAGCAGTATTTGACCTCATCCCAGCAGTCCGCCCATTTTTTGCGCCAAGTAAAAGGTCGATCGCACACGGGGCACATTTTTGTCGGTAAATCAGATTTCGATCGCTGCTTGGCCATGCTAATTTGGAAAGTACATTACTAACTCAGATCTTGTACCATTTTCAGGAACAGGCAAGATGCCTGTTCCACAAGAGTTAAATTTGATTGTGGAACAGGTATCTTGCGATTATGAACAGGCAAGATGCCTGTTCCACAAGAGTTAAATTTGATTGTGGAACAGGCATCTTGCGATTATGAACAGGCAAGATGCCTGTTCCACAAGAGTTAAATTTGATTGTGGAACAGGCATCTTGCCTGTTGCTGAGGAAACAACCCAATTTCTGCCTAACACCTCCCCAAATAAAAATGCTCGAAACGGCCGACGCCAACATCCGAATAGTCTTAGTCGAACCTGCTGGCCCATTGAATGTCGGTTCAGTTGCCCGCGTCATGAAAAATATGGGTTTGCACCAATTAGTTTTGGTAAATCCTCAATGCGATCATTTAGGGGAAGAAGCCCGACTGATGGCAGTTCGCGCCGCCGACATATTGGAAACTACCAAAGTAGTCGAGAGTTTGCCCGCTGCTTTGGTTGGGTGTGTCAGAGCGATCGCAACTACAGGGGATGATTGTCGATCGTTGCCAACACAACTAGAAGAGCCCGCAGATGCCTTGCCTTGGCTCCTTGAAGCCCCCAGCGCCCTAATTTTCGGCCGAGAAGACTGCGGCTTGACCAATGCCGAATTAAACCGCGCTCAGCGCCTGATCCGCATTCCCAGCAGCGATGCTTACACTTCCCTAAATCTCGCCCAAGCCGTCGCTATCTGCTGTTACGAACTATACCGGGAAGAAGGAAGAAGGAAGAAGGAAGAGGGAAGAAGGAAGAGGGAAGAAGGAAGAGGGAAGGAAGAAGAAGATGGCTCGTTCCCCGGCTCAGCCGGGGAACGCATATCCAGAGGCTCTGCCTCTTCAATACCCGATGCCACAGATAATTTATCAACTTGTTACCAAGAACAACTTGCCACCCGCCAGACAGAAAATCCCTCAATTCCCCTCGCCAGTGCTCCCTTGGAAAATTTAGAGGGATATTACCAGCAACTAGAAACTTTGCTGTTAAAAATAGGATATTTGCAGCAGCACACAGCAGCAAGCCGGATGGAAAAATTTCGGCGTTTGTACAACAGAGCCTATCCGACAATTGATGAAGTCGCCATGCTGCGGGGCGTCCTCCGCCAAACAGAATGGGCAATCAAAACTTACCCACGAGAGGCAAATTCTGATACTCTGGATGGGGCGTTGCCGGAAAATCCAACGGATAGCTAGGAGAAGTGCTGATAATTGGGGATGTGAGATTGAGGATTTTTTTCAAAGAGAACTTTCCCGCACCCACTTGTCACCTTCCTAACCGGGTTTCTTGACTAAAAACCTAAGCTTTGCGATAATTTGCGAGCAATAAACCCGGTTGCTGATACCATGCAGCGTCTGGGGTAAATCTAAAATCTAAAATCTAAAATCTAAAATTGATTGGCTGGCAAGCTGAAAAATCTTAAACTTGAACTTTACATTAGTGATGAAGGAGTAAGACGTGGCAGAGCGGTTTCCCAAAGGATCGATATTATCGGTGATATCCTCGATATCCTCTCCCAACTCCGGCTCAAAGCAGCCTAAGTCCGGCAAAGCAAGTCAGTCTGGCAACTCGGGCCGCCGCCGCCCTCCGCAACCGCAAAACGGCAATTCAGAAATTCGATCGCCCGAATCTGCGACTTTGCCACTGCAACAGGGTCGCGGCAGCAGAATTGGAGCCAATTCTCCCACATCTTCGGAAGAATTTACTACACAAGACTTTTTATCCGATCCCCGATCGGCAATTAACCCCAGAAAACCCAGAACCAGCAAAACTCCGCAGTCGAAGACTCGCCAACCGCGCAAAAAAGGCCTCGCTGCTGTCGATATGTTCGAGTTTCCGGACCCGACTCTGGAGCGGGAAAATGTAAGTTCGATCGCCAGCAATCCCAACAGCCAGCTCCCAACAGCCACTCCCCCTACAACCCGTGGAAGTCGTCCCAGTTCACCCCCAGTTCGCATTCAAGACACCGTAATCCCCGCAGATGCCAAAAAACCCCCCGTGCCTAAACTGCGCCCACAAGCGAGTGAGAGAACGGGTAAACGCTCTGCACCTCGGAGCGTACCGCCGTTGGTGTATGCTACTCGCTTGCTGATTTTGGGAGTTGGCATAGCGGTGATTTGCGGTACGCTGCTGTCGGTGGTAAATGCTGTGAGTCGAGCATCCACTGTAGCGGCAGAAGAACAAACCAGCGCAGGGCAGAACAACCCAGCCGATAGCGCATCTGCTGCACCCGCGACCCCAGAAGTGCTGCAACTGAATCAAGAATTAGGAGCTTTGAAAACCCAAGTTCAGGTTTTAGCTACAGAAAATCCTAGTTTGACAGCCGGAATATTTCTAGTCGATTTAGATACTGGAAGCTACCTAAATTTTAATGGGGATACTGCTTTTGCTTCAGCTAGCACGATTAAAGTGCCAATTTTAGTAGCTTTTTTCCAAGCAGTAGATGAGGGAAAAGTGCAGTTAGATCAGATGCTGACGCTGAAGTCCGAACACATTGTCGGCGGTTCGGGAGAGATGCAAGACGACTCTCCGGGTAAGAAGTATTCGGCTTTGGAAGTTGCCCAAAAAATGATTGTTGTCAGCGACAATACGGCGACAAATATGATGATTGAGTTATTGGGAGGTGCTGAGGTTTTGAATCAGCAGTTTGCAAGTTGGGGTTTGAGTACCACGGTTCTGCGTAATAATTTGCCAGATTTGGAGGGAACTAATACTACCAGTCCGAAGGATTTGATTAATATCATAGCCCAGGTCGATCGGGGTAATTTGGTATCGGTGAAATCGCGCGATCGCATTTTGCAAATCATGCGCCAAACTAAAAATGATTCTTTGCTGCCGAAAGGTTTAGGCGAAGATTCAGTTATTGCTCACAAAACCGGCAACATTGATACAATGCTAGCGGATGCGGGGATGGTGGATTTGCCGAACGGTAAGCGTTATTTGGTGGCGGTGATGGTGAAGCATTCGCCGGAAACCGAGAAGCCTGCTCAAACATTGATTCGGGAGATTTCTCGGATGAGTTACCGCTATTTGAACGGTGGGGAAACGCCAGCAGATTCACAAGTGAAAATTAAAAATTGAAAATTCAACCGGGTTTTTTCGGACAAGTCTCGTAGACTTTATCAAACTATAAATCAGTTTGTATTATGAAACTAAGCATCCGCCTTGCTTGTCTGGTAGCGCTCTCAACTTTATCCGTTGGAGTCTCCCCCTCCTTGAGTAATGCTAATCCTGCTCCTGAATATGAGACCGACGGCGTGAGAGCGATCAACAATAATATCGAACTCAATCGGGCAAAAAACTTAGCTCGTCAAGCAGCAGAAAGGGCTAATGGGGGTTTAGGCAACTATCGAGCTGAAGCTTCTATGCACGGTACTTCTAAGGAATCGCCGTTCGTTGACAATGGCGATGGAACTTGGACTTTTACTTTTAAGGGTTCCAAGCCGGGTTCGTCTGTCTTTACTGTAGAAACGGTTGTTACGGTTTCCCAAGATGGGAGGGTGAGAGTCGATTACAACGGGCAAATTCGCGACTCAAACGGAATTTAACAAGACTTAAGACTTACTCATCGGTCCTCAGAAACCTGGTTTTTCACGAAATACTTTGTTACAGCCCCAGAAACTGTAAAAAACCCAGTTTCTTGCTGTTGATGCGTCCAGGACTGAACTTGTGGAGTAGCGATCGCCCGATTAGAGAAATCATTGATTAAGCTTTCGTCGCGGGTGATCCGCGCAACATTCTTTCGGTAATGAGAGCGCGATCGATTTTCTTTGTTAAGCCGAGAGCCGGAGCTGTCAAATAAACGAACGAGCGCCCTCCGGTCACGCTTTCAAGTTGCTTGTTACCGCGTCAGGCAAAATAGAAGCAGGTTGATAAGTTTGCTCGTGATAAGTAGTTAGATATAAAAAAGTGTAATATAAATAGAGATAGACTTTACTAGATAGAGATTAGCAAAAGCTATGAAAGTCAAGCACTTTATCAATCTGCACAAAGGACTCAGCTTTCCATTTATTTTGACACTGATGCTCATTTACCAAAATTTTAATTTTGGTGCTTGGGTTTATCTCGCTCTGCACGGTACTTATGGTTTGTTGTGGCTGCTCAAAAGCCTGATATATCCAGATAAGCAGTGGGAACAAGAAATCTCTGTCGGAACGGGAATATTCGGCTTTGTGTTAGTTAGCCTCTATTGGGTAGCACCTTTTATTTTGATTAGCAGTGGCTCACAACCACCTCTGCCGTTAGTGGCAGCAGCAATTTCCCTAAATATCATCGGTGTCTTTCTACACTATAGTAGTGATGCGCAGAAGTATTACACCCTTAAGTACCGTTCGGGACTAATAACTGAAGGATTTTTTGCCAGAGCGCGCAATACGAATTACTTAGGAGAAATCCTCATCTACGGATCGTTTGCGATGCTAGTTCAGCACTGGCTACCTTTTTTAATTCTGGCAGCTTTTATTGCTGGTATGTTTATTCCTAACATGATAAAAAAAGATCGTTCACTCGAACGATATCCTGAATTTGCCGACTACAAAACTAGGTCTGGACTTTTACTACCTCGACTATTTGTATCGACAGCTCTCGAACAAAAAAAAGACAGTTTAGAGGAGAAAGTTGGTTAAAAATAGTAATTTAGGGCGTTGCGGAATTACAATATGAGTTCATAAGGGATAATAAGGCGATTTTTTAGGAGATGCCCTGAATGCAGCTCAACTCATATCCGCAAAATAAGATAAAGCTCCTAATAAGATAAAGCTTCTAATAATAAATTTCCCGCCTTGGCAGCACAGCCTTAGCGATTGCCCCATACCCCTTTGGGAACTTTCACCGTCACGCTTGTAGGCGATTTAAAGCAGTCAGTAGATATTTTTAAACTATCGTTTTTCAAGACACAGAGGCTCAAACCCTTGCCGCACCAGTCATACAGCCGAAAGATTTGACCCCCTCAAGAAAACACTTACCCTTTCACGGAAATTTCAGGAACCAGAAAGCGATTACACACTCGCGACGGCTTCGAGTTCCGCTGCCTCTTTCTCGTTCATCTCGTCGAGTTTTTGCCAAACTTGCTGCATCAATTCATCCAATCCAAGTCTACTAACGGCGGAAATCAACAACACAGGAGCGCCACTCATTTCTTTAAGTCGGCTGATTAAATTACCTATTTCTTCGCTTTCGAGATCGATCGCATCTACCTTATTAAAAGCCAAAATCTGCGGTTTATTGGCTAAACCACGCCTGTAAGCCTTCAATTCTTCCTGAATTGTGACGTAATTGGCGATCGGATCTTCATCAGTAATATCGATCAAATGCAGCAACAACCGAGTCCGCTCAATGTGCCGCAAAAACTCGTAACCCAAACCAGCACCTTCGTGCGCTCCTTCAATCAATCCCGGAATGTCTGCAAACACCGTACCGTCGCCGCTGGGTTTTCTGACTACGCCCAAATTCGGGACTAAAGTTGTAAACGGATAATCTGCTATTTTGGGGCGGGCGGCAGATAAAGCTGAAATTAATGTGGATTTGCCAGCATTTGGCATTCCAAGAATTCCCACTTCCGCTAATAGCTTCAATTCCAAACGCAAAAATTTGTGTTCACCTTCTTTACCCGGCATCGCATAATCGGGAGCGCGGTTAGAATTGGTCAGAAAACATTTATTCCCCAAACCGCCTTTGCCGCCTTTGGCTACGCAAAAAGTCTGTCCGGGCATCACCAAATCTGCCAAGATTGCCTGAGTTTCCGCGTCGTAAACTACTGTACCGCAGGGAACTTCGATCGTGCGATCGTCCCCACCGGCACCGGTCATATTTTTCGGCGCGCCCCGCTTGCCGTCATCGGCTTTAAAAATCCGGTTGTACTGAAAATCTAGCAGCGTTTGCAGGCTTTCCACCGCTACCATATACACGGAACCGCCTTTGCCGCCCGTGCCACCAGAGGGGCCACCCGCTGGTACATACTTTTCTCTGCGAAAAGCTACCATACCGTCGCCGCCTTTGCCGGCTGCGACTTGAATATCTGCTCGATCGATAAATTGCATAATTTAGTCAGTAGTCAATAGTCAGTGTCAATAGTCATTACTTATTATGATACCAGATGCAAGTACCATATTCCCCTTTTCCTTTAGTCCGCGTCGGCGGATGGCAGCCAAATTTAGTCGCGATTTACAGTTGCCGGAAAAATATAATTATACCAATTCTGAAAAGTAGTGCAGAGCCAGAGATTGTAGGCGAGCATCTGTAGGTAAATGGCACTGCCCTGTCCGGCTCCGAAATCTTTTAATAATCTGTATAAGAATTTGAGGATTGTACCAAAAATTTTGTTGAATTAGTATTATCAAAGCAGATTTGATATTAACAAGACTCGCGCACGCAAAATGAATTAACCGGGTTTTTCTACTGGAGCGGATGAGCGTAACGATGTTTTGTCCTAGAAAACCCGTTTTTTGCATTCTGGATTAATTAGTAGTCATTGGTTAATAGTTACAGTCATTAATCTAAGATTTCACAAGAATGACCAATGACTAATGACTACTAACTAATGACTACTAACTACTAACAATATGACGATACATCTTCCTTACATTCATCTGCCAAATAGCAGAGAGCTCGAAAGCGCATCCCGACTAACTGTTCGTAAAGCGGGTTAATCTGGCACATCGCCGGAATATGGACGATTTTGTGACCAAATAACACGACATCTCGCTCAAACGGACACTGGGGCGGAATAATTTTACAGACAAAGTGTGCCAATTTTGGGTCGTGAATTTCCCAGCCGTCAAGCCAGTCTTTGACGGGTTGCAGGACATCTTTGTGGTGAGGTTTAGGTAGTCGAGATGAAAGGGGTGTTCCGGCGGCGGGGGGGACATTCGCATCAAAGACGATTTGGCTGCTGGGCCCCTGCGGCTCATCGCACTTGCAGTCTTCGATGGTGTGTCGCAGAGCTTCGAGCGCCTCTACATTGTGCCCCAAAGCTGTGCAAAACTTATAGATTACCTCGTCTTCGCTGAGCGAGTAGGTACCGTCTGCCAAAGCTACCATGACTGCTGTCCTCAAAAAATCCTCGCCTTTGGCGGTTTCTTTCCCTAATACAGCGGCTAATTCCTCTGCGGTAATGGGTTCAAAACCCGCATCAAAAGATACCGGGTGTAGTTCATCCTGAGTTAGATTTGCAATCATTTTTTGCTCGTCTTCGTCAAAGTTGCCGTCTGCCCAAGCAATTGTCAGCAATCCCCGCAGCCAAGCAGTAATCTCTTCATTGGTGCAGGAAGATTTAGCGTTACTCATTAGCATTTCCACTTGGATGTACCAGTCAATTTGTTCGTTTACAGCCAGTTCAATATTCCCCTCCCAATAATTTTTATTGGTTTTTTGGTCGATGGATGATCTATTTGTGGAAGGTTTGTGCCCGAAGATTGCTCCAAACGCTTGTAGTGGATGTGTTAAAAGCATATTTGTTTCTCAGCAGCATCGCTGACTAGCGAGCTAATCTATGGGGTAATCCTATTCCCTAAAAATTCATCTATCGGGAGGAATAGGTTTGTTGAATTCATCTTAACTCTAGTTGCACCCATCGAGATGGCGATCGAATTTTATGCAAGCCCGATTGCCATTAGCAACCCGATTTTTCGCAAGAAACAAAAGGTTGGCAACCGTTGGATCTAATCAGGCACTGGGTTTGTCACCCAGGGGCGATCGAACTTCGCTCTCTTTACATTTTAATATATATTTTTGTAAATTTTTCTGCGCAGGATGCACAATATTAACAGCGAGCCTGATTTAAGCTGTTGAAATAAAAATATTTGAGGAAAATGTTACTGCCGGTTAACAGTTTTGATTGCTGTGTCCGCCTAGAAATGACAAAATTTTTTAACTTCGGCGGCACAAAATCCAGCGCAATTCCATTGGCGGGCGGGCGTTTGCCATCGGGAAGACATCTCGACCGGTGGCCCAACTGGGGAACCAGGGCGTTGGTGGCCAGGCTTCTTCCGGCAGGTGGTGGCGTTCGTATTCAAACACCAATTCGTTCGATATTGGGACTAAGGGCAACCCTTCCATGGCGGTGGCGAGTTCTTGGGGCGTAAATAAAGTAGACCAGGAGAGTTGGGCAACTTGTCGCACCAGGGCATCTGGCTGGTAGTCGCCGACGGTTAAAAAGGTGCTGAACAGCAACAGACCTCCTGGACACAGGGAATCGCACATTTTAGCTAGGAAAAGCCGTACTTGATCGCTGTCTCGAAAATGTGAAATGACTTCGGCGGCAACTGCCAACTGGTAGCGGGCTGGTTTCATCCGCATTAAGGGGTCGAGCACATCGCCTTCTGTAACTGTCACGGGAAGATTTTCGGCTGTTACTGCAGCTTTCAATTGTTCTGCAAAAGCTGGAGTTAGTTCGATCGCATCTACAGAATAGCCCAATCTCGCTAGCGGCAAGGTATTGCGGCCGGTACCAGCGCCCACGTCCAAAATCCGCACTCGATCGGGTGTACCCAATTTAGCAGCCGTTGTCATCAATTTTGCATCGGGATGAGAGCCGAAAAGCGGAGGTTCTCTGGTGTCTACCCAGCTTTTGTACTGTTCTCCAACTGTTGAGGTAGTCACAATGACTTTGCAAGCTAAACCGGTTTGCGGTGGCTGCACTGATTCGTATTGCAGAATCAGCATCGATGCTGTGGAGGTGCGGTAGCCTTGTTCTAACTTGGTGGCTAAAAGCTTGCTGAGTTCGTCTCTGCGGTCTTCTGGCAGGGGTCTGTCAAGAGTGCTAAATAGCTTTTCTATCGACTTGAGATAGTGGCTTAGCATTCCCGGTATGCAGGGGAAAACTAATTCTCCGCGAGCGTTTATGCGAGTATTAATTTTGTAGAGGATAGCTTGCTGGAGAATGTCGGGATTTACTACCAGCGGTAGCTGTTCGGTCTGGTCGATCGTACTTTCGGCGCCCATAGATTCCGCGAAGAAGTCATTAGTTATTAGTCATTAGTCAGAGGGAAGGCTGTTGAGAGCTGACTGTACAATTCAAGAGTATAAAAAAGCCGATTTTAGATTTATTTGGTTTGGTTGCTTAGTCTTTTTAGATTGTATTAAATCTGATTTGAGAGCTTTATTTTGGATAAGTTTCAAATCTAAAATCTCACATCGACCCAGCCCAAAACCCGCGTAGGTTCCAAAATCGGAGTTAATATCAAAATAAGCTGTAGCGCATTTAAATTGTATGTTTCACGGCGAGGTGGAAAAAGCGTCAAATCCTCTCGCCTTCTCCCCTCTCTCCTTTCCCTTGTCAGCCATAACAGGCAATTTATAGGGGTAGCAAATTAAAGCTGGGCTTAGTTGCTGCCGGTAAAAGTCACTAGGGGGAACTTTGACTGAGCTTCAGTCATCGGGCGCCGTCTGCCTTCCTCTTGCCAGTAGTTGATGACTTCTGTGGCTTGGTTGAGGATTTCGACACGATCGTTATCAGCAATCCAGTGTTTGGCTTCGAGTTCGTTTTTGAGGTCTTCCCAGGCATCTTTGCGAGGCCAGAAAAAGTAGGATGTCAGCGGGCTAGTTCCTTTGCCGACAACTTGGTCAACGGCGAGGGCAACATTCTCTTCTAGCCAGAGAACTTTTAAGATGAACTTGGACAAGCAAACCTCCAGGGTTCCGATCGAACTTGTTAAAAATTTCTACAATCGCTAAGCGTAGCACACTCTGTTCGATAATTGGTCATCGGCCATGAAAAGTTTTGTGGCACGGCTGGTTTTAGCGCCACTCAGGGGCTGGGAACAGATAAAATTTGGGTTCTCACCCGCCCTAGGTACAAGGATAGTTAAGCTGTGAACAGAGTTATTTTAGTCTTCGACATTGACGGTGTGGTGCGGGATGTGTCCGGTTCCTACCGGCGGGCAATTGCGGATGCGGTGGAACATTTCACGGCGGGTGCTTTTCGCCCGAATTCTATCGATATCGACTCTCTGAAGTCGGAGGGAGTGTGGAATAATGACTGGCAGGCGTCTTTCGAGTTAGTTTGCCGTTATTTTGAGGGGATGGGGCGATCGAGAAACGAACTCGCTCTCAACTATGACGAATTAGTGGCTTTTTTCCAAAGTCGCTATCGCGGGCCCGATGAGAAAAATTGGACTGGTTACATTTGCGACGAACCGCTGCTGTTAAGTCCGGCTTACCTGGAAAATTTAACGGTTGGGGGGATTGTTTGGGGCTTTTTTAGCGGGGCGATGCGGGATGAAGCTGCTTATGTTTTGTCAGGGAAACTGAGTTTAAATTCGCCGGTGTTGGTGGCGATGGAAGATGCACCGGGAAAACCCGATCCGGCTGGACTTTTCGCGGCAATTGAACAGTTGGAAACTCTGCACGGTTTAGAAAAAAATTTGCCCGTGATTTACGCGGGAGATACTGTGGCGGATATTTACACGGTTGTGAAGGCGCGGGAAGTGGAACCAAATCGGGTTTGGCTGGGAATCGGAATTTTGCCGCCTCATGTTTTGGAGGATGCTGTGCGCTGCGAGGCTTATGCTGCGGTGCTGAAAAATGCGGGTGCAGCAGCGGTTTTCAGGAATGTCGAGGAGTTGACTGCTGCGCGGATTGGAGAATTAGTGCTGTTGACTGTTGACTGTTGACTGTTGACTGTTGACTGTTGAAGGAGGGGTCATACCAATTTTTTATGAGGTTGCATAGAATCCGATCCCCCCTAGCCCCCCTTAATAAGGGGGGGACAAGATTCTTCTCAAAGTCCCCCTTATTAAGGGGGATTTAGGGGGATCGAGATATGTGCAACTTCACATTAAATTGGTATCAAAAAAATGAAAATTGCGCGAATTATTTGTTGGCAGCTTGATTCGACTTTGCGCCCGACGATGAAGCGCGGATTTGACACCGTATTATTTACCAACAAATGTAATTTTGTTAAATAATTTTGCACTTTACCCTATTGACAAGTAAATGTAGTTTTGTTACATTTATTTGTCAATTTTTGCATCTTTGAGTTGACAATATCTGCTGCTGCGGCTTAGTACAGAGTAGAGGTCAATCTCTAGGAGAATGGAACTATGTTAGTTTCGCGATCGAGTGATAAACAACCTACGACGGAAGAAACTCGGCAACTAGAAAAGCTCCAAGTCCAAATCGAGCGAGCTGTTGCTGACGGTAAGATATCTAAGCAAGAAATGGAAGATATCAAGAGAACGATTTGGGCTGACGGAAAAGTTTCTGTTGAAGAACTGGAACTGTACAGAATATTTGTGACGGATAGGATTGTTGCTGGAGAAGTTGAATACGAGTTTTGAGAATAAAGAAGTTTGGCAGCGAGCGGTGTAGTGGTGAATATTGAGGAAAGAAGAAAGAAGGAAGAAGCGTTATAGCCTTTCTCAGAAAGATGAGGTACTATAGGGCATAGGGCATAGGGCATACCTCACTTTTTTGAGAACCGCTGTATAATTGTTCTTCAATAGTTTATTTACTGCTAGCTTCGGGTGATATTTGGCAATTTTTTGGAGCATCCCTTTTAGGAAAAATACCCCACAATTATCGGGATGCTCGCAATTTTTCATTGGCTTTGTGAGATTATTTTAAGTGCAAGAATTTGTCTAGGGCGCTGACTGCAAGTGGTGGCCAGCGGCGTGTGTTGGCAACCCAATCGAGGTCTTTGTAGCGGGAGTCGAGGCCGATGGCGGCTACCCAATTGCTCTCAGCTTCGCCGCGCTTTCCGGCTTCCCAAAGACAGGCGCTGAGGGCGGCTCTCATGTCGGCAAATTGGGGGTATCTGCGGACGATGTTTTTCATGTTGCGAATTGCTTCTTTGGTTTGCCCGTTTTGATAAAGTGCGAGGGCGTGGTTGGCGCGGGCAAATGCGTATTCGGGGGCTAATTCAAAGGCTTTGCTGTAGTCGGCAATTGCTTGTTCCCATTTTCCTAAACCTGCTTCGGCGTTGCCTCGGTTGTTGTAGGCGGCTGGATCTTGGGAGTCTAATTCTAGTACATGATTGTAGTCGGCGATCGCCTCTTCCCAGCGTCCTAAACCTTCTAAGGCGGTGCCGCGGTTGAGGTAGGGATCGGGGGCGTCGGGTGCTAGTTCGATCGCTCTTTCGTAGTCTGAAATAGCGGCTTGTAGTTTGTTTTGGCTGACTCTAGAATTGCCTCGGTTGCTCCAAGCGGCGGCTTGTGAGGGAAATTTGTCAATGATTTGAGTCCAAAAAGTTTCTGCGGCGGGAAATTTGCCTTCATTTGTAGCTTCAAAAGCTTTTTGAACGAGTTCTCCCAATTCCTGTTGAGGATCGGCGATATCTGTTGGTTGTACTTGTGCGGCAACGGGGGCGATATTTCCCAACCACACTAACCCGGTTACAATTAATACTGTAAAAAATGTGAAAAGTGAGCGAATCATCGTTGTTGGCAGTTTAAGCTTTACTAAACATATTATTAACCCAAATTGCGGGCGTTGCTTGGAGAGTACGAGTTTCAAAAAAGGATGTGACCGCAGGCAACCTTCAAACCCTTATTTCATCAGTCATTTACAAATCTCAAATCTAAAATATCAAATATCAAATCTCAAATGGCATAAGTTAGGGGTAATTTGGTGAAAAAACGGTTGCTAATTTTGGGCGGGACGGGGGATGCTGCTGAACTGGCGGTAAGAGCGTCTCAAATTGCTGAAATTGAGGTGGTATCTTCGCTGGCAGGACGCACTCAACAGCCTTTTACCCCAAAAACGGGTACGGTGCGAATTGGGGGGTTTGGTGGGGCGGCTGGGCTGGCGGAGTTTTTGCTCGATCGCCCGATCGACTTGTTGATTGATGCTACTCATCCGTTTGCGGCTCAGATTTCTGCTAATGCTGCTGTTGCTGCTGCTGAGTGTAATGTGCCGTATTTGATGCTGGTGCGTCCTGCCTGGGAGAGGGTGGAGGGCGATCGCTGGATTGAAGTTGCGGGCCACTCCGAGGCTGCAAGGGCTTTATTAGGGCAGTCTCAGCGGGTGTTTCTGACTATTGGCAGGCAGGAATTGGCTGCTTTTGCTGGTTTGGATGCTATTTGGTTTTTGATGCGGGCGATCGATCCTCCGGCACTCAATTCTCCTATTCCTAATGGGAAATTGTTCTTAGCAAGGGGGCCTTTTTCTTTGGAAGATGAGCGTCAATTATTATTAGAATATCAGATTGATACCATTGTTAGTAAAAACAGCGGGGGCGCTGCTACTTATGCGAAAATTGTGGCGGCTAGGGAACTGGGAATTCCGGTGGTGATGGTGCAGCGGCCGCCGATTGCGGATGTTGAAAAAGTGGCTGATGTTGCAGGGGCGATCGCTTGGTTAGTTAAGCAGTTATCAGGACTTTGGTAATTTCGTGTTGCATTAGCGGAACCATGATTTCTAATGTTCTTTTGCTGTATGAAAGTCGGGATGGGCAACTTTCTCCTAATTCTGTTAGTAGGATTTCACACATTAGCCAGGTTATGTCTTTGAGTTAATAGTTGGTTTCCTGGCTGGAGGATTATTTGTTTTTGTTTTAGCTGCATATTTTGACGGTTTTAATTTTATTTGAAATATACAATAATTTAAATTAATATATTTTAGCAATTCAGAACTTATTCGGAATTGATGCTATGGATTAAAAAATATCTAGGGGGCTACTTGCAACCCTTTCCTGTTGAGGTATCGAATGTCCCTTCATCTGTTCTCATTCCTCCTAGAAGAGTGTCCACAATTACACACTGTTTTGTACCGCCGCGAGATGGAGCAACGGTGACATAAAATGGAGTTATACCTGTGGTGAGATTGCCTTGGTAATCAAAAATGATCGAGTTTGGAGGCGTGGTAGGAGCAGGTGTATTAACGGTAAGCGCCATAGTGCCGGGTTTAATTTCGCCTCCACCATCTAACGTCTGCGTACTACCACCCGTAGCTAGTGGGGGGGTAAACGTAACTGTTGGCGGGTCAACAGGCGGAGTAGCACTAGGATCGTAATTGAATGTAACTGTGACACTACTCTTAGTTCGCTTTGCTTCGCTTTGTGCAAGTCGTAATGATTGGAAAACGCGATCGTTCACAGTGCGAACTCTTTGTCTATTGATGAATGCCAGCCAGCTTGGAGCGGCGATCGAACTTAATATACCTATGATTAACGCTATCGCCAGCACTTCAAGAAGGGTGAATCCTCCATCGCCCTTTCCGGATGCAGTTTTGTTGAAATTAGGGATGGGCTTGGCAGCCGAGTTATGCAAAAGTTTTAATAATATTGGTGGGGTTTTCATGGTATTATCCTATTGTTTATCAGCGGTCTGCGATTGGGAAATGTGTTTGATACCTAAGTTATTTTCCTAAAGAACCTAGACCTTGTACTTGCACGGTTGCTGTTGGGAAATATGCCGATTTTTTGGCATCATAAGTAGCATCAGTTTGAAGGCGGCGGAGGCTATTTCCTCGGATAGTAACTCTGGCTACATTTCTTTCTGTATCAACACAAGCGTAAAAGCTGTTGATATTGTTTGTTCTATCTGTTACTTTTAGAGTGTCTTCTGGAATTGGGGATGTTGTAGCTCCAGTTTGGGTAGTGGGGTTCCCCAAGGCGGTCCTACATTCATTCCCTGTGAATGCCGGGTTTGTGCCGTAGTCGAGGTAATTAACTAATACTTCACCAGACCCCAAATTAGTGTTTGCTTCCGTCACATTCTCCAGGGGCTTACTGAGGTCAAAAAGTCGATTGTAAGCTGGACTGCGTTCTTGTCCTGGCTTTACAGAAGCATAATAAGGAGCGGTAGCTGGACTTGCTGCTTTAGGGTCTTTCAGTCCGTCTCGAATTTGATACCGAACTATACGGGTAGGACAATTGGCTCCTGATGGTTGACACCAAATAGATGCAGAATTGTTATCATTAATTTGGTAGTAGGCGACTAACGATAAAACATAGGCGTCATTACATGGTGTATTTGTAGTATTGCAATTAGTTGGGTTAGGAGTGTCCGCGGCTGTTGGAATAACGGGAAGAGCAGTTGGCTGAAGCTGTCGCTTCCAAAATACGAGAATTGGAGTTCCTGCGGGCTCGCTATTAGGTCGAAGCAGGCTACCACTAATAGCATTAATTCCAGCGTTATCGTAAATATAAATAGCTTGGCTCAAATCTTGGGCAATGAAATCAACGGCGGCCTGAAGGTCTTGCTCGGTATTTGACTTGACTTGTTCCCTCCTGTCCGTATTCAGCATATCGACTACAAAACCGAGCATCGGCGTAATGATTAAAAACGCCATAATTGCTCCTACTAATAGCTCAACCAGAGTCATACCCTTGTCTGTTTGAGCTGTATCGGATCTGTTTTTATGGTGCTGACTTTTGAGAAGCAACCTGAGTAAATTTTTCATTTTGACTGTTTCCTTTGTCAAAGGGGGGAGCGATTTTAAAGTTAATAACGGGGACTTTGATTATTACTTACAGCCATTGGTGCGATCGCACAACGATTGATAGGCGGAGGTACCTCCTCGTGTAGTAGGGGGAATTTGTGTGTTCATTACCACCAACGGTGCTTTAGGGTTGCCAAGAGCGGAATTAGCCACGGATTGCTGTTGGGTTGTCATCGTACCTCCGGTAAACCCATCCGCCCGGTAAACCCGCACAGTAAGTTCGTAGCCTGTTGTTGTCGGATCGGCCGGATTAGCTCGATTTCGCCAAGTACCTTGAACAAAAAACTCTTTGCTGCCAGCACAACCTGCCGTTTCATCCAAGTTAACGCAGTACAAATTACTCTGAGGGTTTGTAGAAGCAGGAGGAGGAGCAACAGCAGGAGCAACAGACGTATCTTGGATAGGAAAACCAGGGTTTGTCGGATTGTTCGGCTTGAGCGCCCCCGTCCTGAGAGCGTCAATGTAAGTTCTAGCCGCCTGAGTGGCCAGTTCCATCCGCCGCGCTTGTACGCGAGTCGCTACTGAGAAGGCCATCACGGGGGCGATCGCAATCATCAGCACCGAAACTACAATCATCGCTACCAATGACTCGATAATCGTGTAGCCACCATCTCGTGACTGGGATAAATTTTGGTGTTGTTTTTGCTTAGTCATAAATAGGACTCCAGTAATTGCGCGGCGGAAAGTTAGAGGCTTAAGTGGGGCATTGAGTTGGATTGGTAGGATCAACGGTTTGGGTAGCCTGCGTGGCGGCAGCGTTGTCCGTCACCCCGCACATCAAAGTTTTTACCCAATTGTCATTGCGAGGTACTTCGCGGAAATACTCCGTCGGCTCAGTCTTGGGAGGAGTAGTGAACTTTTGGGTAAATAAGTCAGGTGGCTGAGATAGCAAGCCCACGTCATAACCCCAGTTCCGAGTGGGCGGGGTGAAGTAGGGAATTCTAGCTGGACCGTTCGTCGTGTTGTATGTAATTAGTGCCTGACTGTCAGTAAAAGGAGTAGGCGCTGTAGTAGTAGTGGGGGATAGGGAGAACAGAGTTGCGAGCTTATCGACTGCCGTTGTCGGATAGCCATCAGGCAAAATTGGCTGATAGGGCGCGGTACTAAAAGCGCTGCGGTTTTGCTGAATGAAAGACCCTTGGATGTTATTAGAAATTGAAGTTGTTCCGCTGCGCCACAGTTCCAAGAATCGGGGCAAGTTTTGCAAACCGCCGTTAAAGTCACCCGAGGCAGTGTCTAGCGCCCTCGAAGGAGTGTCGCCCGCTCCAACAATCAGATTGAATGTAGTCTCTACAGCCTTGGGTATCCACCCTGTTTTCTCTACGGTTTCAGTACCTCGTGGGTCGTATGATGGGCCTGAGCCTGTTACTGCTGTTACACCCATGAGCTGCGGAACTGGCAGCAATAGTGGCTGCGACCCACTGTATGATGTTGACCGTGCGGGCAGTGCTGGATTTACTGAGCTTGTTGCTGCTAAATTAGGTAGCAGTGTGGAGCTGCCATCTCTGATCGTGGTGTTTGGGGAGCTTGTGATGTTGCTGCCGCTGTTGACCACATAAGGAAGATTGGTAGCATTGTAAGCCACCTTACCCCCATCATTCGCTGCAAACCACAGAGCGTTAGTTCCTCTGACAGTGGCGACACTTGGTGCGATAGTTGTGCCCCCCGTAATCCCCAGAGGCTGTGGATTGGTGGGGTTTAGAGGTCTCTGAAACGCCACGCGGCGGGGGAATCGCTGCAATGCCGGCAATGGGGGATCGACCGTCGAGCCAGCTTGAAAAGAAGCGCCAACAGGGTTAGGTGCGACATAAGCCGTACCTGCAGTGAGTGCCGTCCGTTCTGCTCCCGGTGTCAGATCCACAAACCAGTCGGCATCCGTACACTCAGAAACCGGCAGTTTTCTACAAATTTCCATTACATACTCTCGGAAAGGCCCCCGCCGCTGTACAGGGGTGACAAAGTTGTTGAAGTAAGAACTTGTAATGGGGGGAGAGGTAGTGGTACTGGCGTAAGTAGCGTCTGTCACAGTTATCGGATCTGCTGGTGCCTTTAAATTGCCATTAGCTGAAAACGCTCCGCTGGACAGTCCATTAGTAACAAAGTTGTTGTTGAAAAATCCTTGCTGTCTGCGGGGCAATACAGCAGCAGCGCCCGCATTGTTTCTCAGGTCAAAATCTCCCTCGTTGCGGAAGCCAAAACGGTAACTTTGCGATAGAAGGTGGACTGCATCTGCCAGCACAGTTGCCGGTCTCCAAAAGTCGCCCTTACACTTCGGGAGCCTCGGATCGCCTTCACGACAGGCAAAGTTGTCGTTTAGGGTAGCGCGCTGGTAAAAATTTCCCCAACTTGGTTGCGTCAGGTTATCAGTAAACTCTTCCACTTTGACCAAAGTGGGTGTACCACCTGGAGGAGGAGTCGGGATGTTGCCGTGAAGGTTAAAGAATCCTTTGATGTAAACTGGCAAATTCGATACCAAAATCAGCCCTTTTTCTCTGATGATATCGTTTATGCTCGTTGCTGTTGTGGGGGTGGCGCCACCGCGAAATAGCTTCTGACCATTAATCAGGACTATGCCGTTAGGCTTGCGCGTGGGATCTAGCAGGCTGTCTGTAGGACTTTTTCTTTTGCTGCTGTCAGGATCTTCTCTATTGCTGCGATCGGGCAATGCGTCGTCCCGGGTAGCATAAATAATCCCGCTGTTCGGCAACAACCACTCGGTCGTACTACCTTTGGGTCTGTTGCCGCGCAACACGTCGATATCTAGCTGAGTGGCACGAATTTCTAGAGGTTCTCGTTCTTCTAGAGATTGGTTGTAATTGCCTGTTAATTTTGCTGCGCTTGTACCCACTGGACTGCTGAGGGTAAAGGCTTCGTTGACGATGGTATTCGGGTCGTCCCGATCGACCGCCTTGACTTCTCTGCCGTTCAAAAATGCTACTTCTTGAATAGCCCCGTGAGGAATCAATGTGGCATCGGGAGTACCCCCGGCAAGTATGCCTAGGGCACAAATAGTTGAGTCAATAGCTGCTTGTTGTGCCAAAGTGCGACTCTCTTTAGGCACTTGGAGAGCCGATCTCAAAGGCCCGTTGGCAAACCGACCGTCGGGGAATACTAAGTTGGCTTGATTATCCAAAACTGCATTGCCACCACTCAGCAAGCCGTTAGCCCCGATAGTGGAAAAACCCGGTCTGGCTGGTGTTGTAGGGAAGGGGTAGGCGATGCCGTTGTTGGAGCCGATAAATGCCTGCCGTGATCCCAATCCTGCCTGTCCGCTGACATCAAAGCTGGCATCATTGGTTAGGCTTCCCGTTGTGATGTTTTTTGCTGTGGAAGCGTGGCTGGGGTCGTAGTAGCTGCTGACGCAGGCATAGGGCTCTTGCGTTGGTTGGGTTCCAGCTAGTGGGTCATAGCCGCTGTTTGCGTAATGATACACTGCTGTTGCCCGCATCCGCAAGTCGCCTTTGGCATATTTGCGAGCTGTAGTGGCCTGCTCAACAATACCTGGAAGTAGAGTAGTAGATGCGACTGCTGCATCTAGACCCGTACCATCGGCTGCTGCTCCTGTTGGCCAATCTTCCCAATTCCCAGCGACGTTGTTGTATACCTTAGAACCCGGACCCAGCGGTGACATTGGCATGGAGTCGGGCCAGACCACTGGGTACTCCTCTACACGAGCAGTTGCCGGGTCGTCGTAAGTTGCGGGAGCTGTTACCAATCTGCCAGTAGCATCAATCCACTTAGGCGGTGGTAGGAAGGAATTAGTGCGATCGTAAACTCCTGCACTGGTGATCACGCGCAAACCGCCAACGCCATCGACTGCTGTTTTAGGTATTTGGGCTGCTGATGCTTCCCAGAAACCGTCTTTGAAAGGGCTTGCGGGGTTATCTTCGCCTAAACCGTTGCCGCGGTCTGTCGCCCCCACGTCAGCAAGTTTGGTCACTTGTGTGGTGCGGGTGCGTTTTACGGTAGTATCATCTTTCCATGTGGCTGCGCCGTCAACTTCTTGTGTGTCATTGCTACCGAGAAACTTGCTGCCGTCCCACCGCAGTGCTGGCAAGTTGTTGCCGATAGCGACTCGATTGCCCAATTCCGGTTCGCTGTCAGTGGGTTTTACGTTTGCGGGGTTGTTGGCTGGCGGCAGATTGGGTTCCAGAGTAAGTCCAGTCGATCCCGCGACAGCACCTACCGTCGCAGTTCCGGCGGTAGGAAGGCTCCAGGCATCTATGGGTCTGAGACTGTCCCCACTCCCTTGAAGGTAAGAACCCCCAGCCACTACTCCTCCGTCACTTCCGAGGGGTGCTTCTGCAAATGTAACTTTCCGCAGCCGATCTTTAAAATAGGATTCTAAGGCATCTTTGCGTTGCTGGTTGGTAGGAGAAAGCTGCGCTCGTTTAACGGATACTGGGTCGGTTGCCCCCGTTAGATCTGCATTAATTTGACCTTGTACTAGCGCATTTAACCGCTTGGAATAAGCGTCGCTGTTGTAAAGTACCTGAAGGCTCTTTTCTTTTACAGATTGAGTTGCGGTTGCAATTGCTGGCGGGCTTACATTTGGTTCCGGGTCGCTAGTTTTTTTGAAAAGATGTACATCCACGGCATTGATCTGTGCAGTGTTGCTAGTATTCCCCGCCCACCCATTAATAACATTGCCTCCAACAACTATTTTGCTATTTTCTTGATCGTAAAAACAAGATTTCTTACTGCTGACTTGAAAGAGTCGTGTCCTATTTACCCCATTTAAGTTTGTGACCAACAAATTACTATTTGTGAATACCCGCCCGTTTAGATTGAACTCAGGCCCGGGCGATATATCCAAGTCGTCTTCATATACAACCGCGTTGTTGCTGAGGGGAATGAGACTTTGGTCTTGCTGATATTCCAGAGCGGATATGCTGGTAGTTCCTGTGAACGGTTGATACTTGGTGGTGTCTAAGCCGTTCCCTGATATATCGGTCGATGTAATCGGTACATTAACCGTGTAAACAAAGAAACTTTTTTTAAGTTTGCCGTCTATTCTGTACCAGCCAGATTCACCTACCAAACTAGCGCTATTACCTGCAGCAGCCTCGCATCCTTCTTTCAATACCCCAAGCGACATCGGTGGCGTTCTTGCTTCCAGCGGTTTTCTTTCCCTCGTGAAGTCGCCTGAATTAGCACCTCCTTTTATCCGTGGGGGGCTGCGAAAGAATATGCCGTAGAGTGTAAAAGTGTCAAATTTACCATCGTTATTTGTATCGACGGGATATCTCCAAGCAGTGTTTATAGATTCATTTGTTTCGAGATTAAAACCTGGATCTGTAACTTTAAGGTCGATGTTGGCAGCAGGGTCTAGGTTAGCTTTAAGTTTTAGGCGCACCTCGTCCCCAAAGCTATACAAATCTGGGTTGTTAGGAGTTGGCGTGGCTGGGTAAGATGACATTGCCAGGTACAATTGTTGATCGGAGGGAGTACCCGTCACAGGCCGGCCTTCACCCAGCACATATTCAATTTTCGCCTTCGCCCGATCGAGCGCGGGAGTCGCGGCCGCCAGCACCTGCTGGTTCACGCGCACGTTACGCGCCGTATTCGCCCGATCGAACGATCGCAGCGTAATCGCCACTGTCAACAAAATCACTACCAGCAACACCATCGTCACCGTCGGCAGCACAAACCCCGCCATCGGTAGTCTTGCCCTGCGGCCCATAGCCATCAGCGCTTGCAGCATTGCTCTCATCAGCCGCTTGGCCCCGGATCTGGTAACACCAGCAATCCGCCGCAGCAGGGATACGATAACTTTGGATAATTTGCTCTTAAACATTGACGCCTTCCTGAATAATTTCAGAGATGGTATTGCAGGTAGTTACTGCTCGACATTACAATCCCATCTTTATTGTTCCCATTTTCCCCAACTTGCATATCACCCTGTTGCAAAAATTTAAATCTGTACTTTGGCTGAAAAATAAAACCCACAAACCCCCAACCAAAACCACCGCCGATCCTATATTTTTCAGCGAAAGATTTGCCCATCAAGAATGAGAGTTCCCTAAGTCCACTCTAATCGAGTTAAATAGAAATGTCAGTACCAAGAGCGAGAGTGAATTCGATCACCCCAAAACAGTGATCGCGATCTTATCCGACATATTGACCAGCCCTTGTGGGCTTTGTTTGTGTGCTCGCCTTGCTAGCGGTTTCAATCACCGGAATCTACAATCAAGATCGGGCAATGGAATTATGGTTAGGCGTATCGGTGCAATCAAATATAAATTGGGCGATCGAATTGCCGTAATGCCCCCAAGTGCGATCGAATTGCCGTTTTACCCTCCGGGGCACTGTCAGTACAACTGCAAAATATAAAACATACAACCCATGAAACAAACTCCCAAACCCCCCGACTTCATCATCATCGGTGCCCAAAAAGGCGGAACAACATCGCTTTATGCCTATCTCACCGAACATCCCCAAATCGCCCATGCCACCCAAAAAGAAGTACATTATTTTGACTTAAACTTCGACAAAGGCCCAGACTGGTACTATGCCCAATTTCCCCTGCCGAAACACGGCCCCAAAAGAATCACCGGAGAAGCCAGTCCTTACTACATATTTCACCCCCATGTTCCCCAGCGAATTTATGATTTATGTCCGAAAGTTAAAATCATCGCCCTGCTGAGAAACCCAGTCGATCGCGCCATTTCCCACTACTATCATTATATCAGAATAAAATACGAAACTCTCTCATTAGAAGAGGCGATCGCCGCCGAGCCCGAAAGACTCAAAGGCGAAATGGAAAAACTCCTAGCCAACCCCAAATACTATAGTTACGAACACCAACACCACAGCTATCTAACCCGCGGCATTTACGCAGATCAACTCCCCGCCTGGATGAAACTTTTTCCCAAATCACAAATCTCAATCATCAAAAGCGAAGACTTGTATAGCAACCCAGCAAAAATCTGCAACACCGTCCTCGAATTTTTAGACTTACCCCCCCACCAACTAAAAACCTACGGAAAGCTCAACTCCAGCGAATATCCGCCCATCAGCGAGGCAGTATACGAGCAATTGAGAACATATTTTCGATCGCACAACCAAAGACTAGCCGAATTGTGCGATCGAGATTTCGGCTGGGATTAACAGCGCTTAAGCGCAACTACGTACCTTTTTTGTGCCCGTTGCACTCAGGACTAAAATATTAAGCAGCGGCCGTAGCATTTGCTTCCAGAGGCTCGATTTCCTCCGGCGTAGCGTGACGGCGCGGATCATTAAAGCTGCGTGCCGCTAGCCAGTTAGGATTTTGCGCCATCTCGCAACCAATCACGTAAAGCGAAGATTGGTTAAAAGCAGCCCATAGAGCATCACAAGCCTGTTTATCCATCAGTGAATCGGCGATCGGGCGATCGTGAATCAGAGCAAATAAATCAAACTCATTTCGTTTTGGATTCCACTGATATTGCAAAGTAGGAGCATAACCCATTTCGATCAATTGTGCGATCGCGCGATCGGGCGTATATCCGTCCAAATGCACCCGATTGAGATAGATAGACACTTGAACATACTCATCTCTGGCAGGTAGCAGTCGGTAATTCGAGTTAGTCATCATCATTTGTCTCCGTGCAGTAGTAATAAGAGCGGCCTGCAATATCGGGGCGTTTTTCAGCCTTCATTTTATGCTGAGCACATCGTCGCTTAGCATAAAGGTCTTTTTCAATTTCAGTCTCGCCGGGGGCATAAAAAGGACGGTTAGGAAGCAGTTCGGCTTCTAAATCCTCCCAAGATTTCTCTGGGTTGTCTGCATCTCTCAGCATTTGTCCCTCGCGGTTTGTTCGAGGATGCCGTTTATTCGATATAGTCGATCGGTCATCAGTCTGTTTCCTCAGTTTTGGCGATCGTCTTGACGCGCTGGGGCTTTGGCTCTAAAACGGGTTCGTTTTCCTGTAACCAAGTTTCGATGTACTCCAACAGAACCTCATTCATGCTGAGGCTACGCATGGCGCAAGATGCTTTGAACTTGGCTCTTGTCTCTTCAGGTAGATAGATTTTTACGGACACTGTTTTACTTGTAGTCAAAGTTTCCATATCGCTATATCGATTTGTCTATGTGTCTAGCCTGACACACAGGCGCGGGATTCGGATAGGGTCACTTGTCGATATAAGGACTTATAGACTTATCCCTATATCGACATAATAACAGACATACCCAAAAAACGACAACCGCGCCGAGTTAAACGCCATTGCCGTTTCCATACATTTTGCAAAAAAAATGCTTGACATTCCTACCAGTCTGTGCTAGGTTATCGAATAGTATTGTGTTTAACCCACAAATCGCAGCACTTCAACTATGTTCACAGCCAAGTTCACAGCCAACAGCAATTTTTATTTTTGGTGCAGCCAAGTTCGCCCGGAGTGAATTGGTAATTCACTGTGAACATCCGGGCGAACCGCAGATTAACACCTGCGGTTTTGTTTTTTCTACTTCTTTACCCAACAACCAATCCAGTACAAGCGAAAACAGCAATGACATTATTCAGTAACTGGTACGACAGCTTTTATTTTTGGCCCAACCAAAGTTCTGGGTAAATTGTCGCGCTGTCTTTTCGCACGAACCCGGAACTCCTAAAAGTTCCGGGTTTTTTGTTGTCAACCACCCACTTAAATTTCCAGGAAAATACCCTCATGTTAGAAGCCAAACTCGTAACCAAATCTCATCCAGAACACCAAACAATTGTCAAACTCTCAGAAACAGTCTCAGTCGGCGCCACAGAATTATTAATCATCGGTGGCCCCTGTACCGTCGAAAGTTCCCAACAAATGGAAACCGTCGCCCGCCAACTATCCGCCGCATCAGTGCAAGCTTTGCGAGGCGGAGTCTACAAACCCCGCACTTCTCCCTATGCTTTCCAAGGAATGGGAATTGAGGGACTCGAAATTTTAGCCGATGTCAGCCGGCGTTACGGTTTACCCGTGGTGACAGAGGTAATGTCGATCGCCCAAATCGAGCCAGTTGTCACCTATGCTGATATGCTGCAAGTAGGCAGTCGGAATATGCAAAACTTCGAGTTACTAAAGGCGATCGGTCAAGCCGGAAAACCAGTCCTCCTAAAACGCGGCTTATCAGCCACAATCGAAGAATTTGTGATGGCCGCCGAATACATTCTCAGTCACGGAAACCCTCATGTAGTTCTCTGCGAAAGAGGCATCCGCAGCTTCGACAATTACACCCGAAACGTATTAGATTTAGGTGCAGTCGTCGCGCTGAAACAGTTAACTCATTTGCCAGTAATCGTAGACCCTTCTCACGCCGTCGGCAAGCGAGAATTAGTCGCACCACTAGCCAAAGCAGCAGTTGCTTGCGGTGCAGACGGATTAATTATTGAGTGTCACCCGCAACCCGAAAAATCTGTTTCTGACGCGCGGCAAGCTCTTTCTTTGCCAGATATGGTAGATTTAGTTGTTAGTTTGCGGTCTGTAGCCGCCGCCGTTGGGCGGTCCATACCGGATACTAATTTATATTCAAAGGTATTAAGTTTGAAGTGATATTTTTAGAACTAATGCCAACTGTCACAACTAGGGGTTAACTGTTAGGTACGTAGTTGCGCTTCAGCAATCTTAGCTTAGGAAAGAGCGCCCAAGCGCAACTACATACCTTTGTTTAATCTGCCAGTTGGCATTAGTGCTAAGTGATAACTTTTAACGTCAAACTCTACAGTCGGTTTTAACCGAATTGAGCTTTGACACGGGGTTTAAACCCCTGCCGAAATCGGGAAAAGCGCGTATTTCACGAATTTAGATTAAAATAAAAAATAATACTGTCATCTACGAAAATTTGCTGAATTATGGCAATACTACTTAACGTTCCCTCGATCGTCTGCTCTGGTTGCGCTGATACAATTACCAAAGCCATCAAAACTGTTGACTCCGATGCTACTGTCAATGTGGATGTCGCAGCTAAGACTGTTACAGTAGAAGCTCAAGCTTCTGAAGAGTCAATTACACAGGCGGTTGTTGCTACGGGCCACACCGTCGAAGATTGATATTGAGTTTGGTGAGGGCGGGTTTACGAGATTATTGGTCTTAGGCTGAAATTATTGGTAAAAGCCGCCCCTACACAATTTTAAATCCATTATCAATGCCCAATGCCTAAAAGCTTAATCTGCTTCGTCTAAGTGTTCGGCGACTGCTTGGTAAAGTTCAAAAACGTGGCGATCGAGTAAACTATAAAAAACTTGTCTCCCAACCTTGCGGTAACTTACCAACCGCATCGCCCGCAATGCCCGCAACTGATGCGATACTGCTGACTCGCTCATACTCAACGCCGCCGCCAAGTCACACACGCACAGTTCTTGTTTGGCCAAAACCGACAGCAGCCGCAGGCGATTCGCATCTCCCAAAAGACTGAAAAACTCTGCCATCCGCTGGGCTTTAGCGGTGTTGAGAACTTGTGTTTGGATGTCCCCGGCCCGGAAACAGTCAACTAAGTGCGATGGATCGCACGTTGGTGTATCGTTTTCTTGGTGAGACTGACTTATCGCTCCATTAACAGCAGAGTTGGGTGACATCTTTTCCCGCCTGGTTTTAATTCTCATTTTCATTTTAGTGCGATCGGCAAACCTTTTGTAACAAAGTTTTTACATTCCCTTGACTAATATCTGAATATGTGTTCATATGTTAGTACGGACAAACAAACCCACGAGGAAAATTTAAAATGACTACTGCCACCCAAACAAAATGTGCCTGTCCTTCATGTTCGTGCGTTGTCAGCCCTAGCGAAGCCATTGAAAAAGACGGCAAAACATACTGTTCCAGTGCCTGCGCTGAGGGCCACCCCAACGGTCAAGGGTGCGGCCACACTGGCTGCGAGTGCCACAAGTAAATATCCACCTTCACAAAAGGTTAATCAACACTTTAAAATCTAGCTAAAGGGAGATGCGAAAAGCGCATTTCCTAATTTTTTTGCTTTTAGGTTAAAGAAAAGTTAAAATAAAGCTAACTTAAGGTTAAGACTGTATTAATAGACTAAATACAGAGCGGAAAAGCACAACTGCTATTTACGCAATACAATAGAAGCAAGTTAGCGCCGCGATACTGAGTACCAATAGTGCTATTAAAAACAGAGACCGAACCAAAAGTTGAATACCAAAAGTTTAATTAGGAGGGGGCAATGAAAGAGCGGGAAGATTTTTTACATCCTCGCAATCGCTACTACGGCGATTTCACGCCAGAAAACTTGGCGTTTAATGCCAACTTGCAGGAGTTTGCTCAGAAAATAACTTATATTTGCTCGCTGGAAACTGGGGGGAAAATTAGCGCTGAGAAAGCCTATAAAGATATTAAGATGCTTTGGAAAGACTTAAAATCCTCTAAGAAGCAATTGGGAATTGGCCAAAAACCCCCCAGTACCGAGGAGCAAAATTCACCTTAAAGTCATCGCTGGAAACGCAGCGTTTGCAATCGAAAACCCCTGCAATTGGGAGCGCTGCGTTTGGCTGTGTACCCCGCAAATTTAAGGTGCTTGCTAGGCGCACTTTAGAAAGTCTATGGTTTGGGATTTGGTGCAGTTTCTCCTGCAAAGGAAGTACAATTGCCACCGAGGCCAGAAATAATCGCGCAAGTATTAGTTTTCAGCATTCCCTGATATGTATCAGCACCGGTGCCGGGGCCGCCCAACTCGTCGCTGTAAAGTTCCTTGTCGGAAATTTCGACATTTGCCTCCCTCGCCACAGTCTCCATCAACTTGGGATTAGTTGTAGTTTCAGCAAAAATTGTCGGCACTCCTGCAGTCTTAATTTCTGAGGACAATTCGGCAATTCTTGCTGCGGTGGGCTGTTCCTCTGTCGTCACACCCTGTAAAGCTCCAGCCATCTCCAAACCGTAAGCATCGGCATAGTAACTCAAAGCATCGTGAGTTGTTACTAACTTCCGTTTTTGGGCTGGAATAGTCGCAATCTGAGCTTTGATCCAAGTATCTATTTTTTGCAACTCATCTGTTAATCTTGCTGCATTTTTTGTATAAAGTTGAGCATTGTTGGGGGAAACTTCGATCAATCGATCGCGAATTATTTCTACCATGCGTCGGCCATTTTGAGGATTATGCCAAACGTGAGGGTCAGGGACTTTTTCACCTTCTGCATGGGGTTTGTTTTCCGCTTTCTCTTCACCGTGTTCGTGCTCGTGTTCGCCCATCAGCGGTTTGGGAACGGCGAGTTCGTGGACGGCGATTTTGGGCGCGGAATTACTGCTAGATTCAATTAACTTAATGATGCTGGGTTCGTGGTTGTAGCCGCCGTATAAAATCAGATTTGCTGTTTCAATCGCTTTGCGGTCTTCCGGCTTGGTTTGGTAGGCGTGGGGGTCGTCTCCCGGCTTGATCAGACAGGTGGTGTCGATCGAACTTTGAGCAATTTCTTTAGTTAGGTCGCAGATAACACCAGTCGTGGCGACGACTTTTGGCAAGTTGCTGCCGGGACTGGCTTGAGTTGGAGTTGTGGCGGGACTCTCCGGCGCCCGATTGCTTGCGTTCTGTCCTCCACTGCACGCAACCAGCCCGCAGCCAATTGCCAAAACAGCCGCAGCGCATAATCTGCCGGTTTTTCCAGCCAAGTTCGTTAACATTTTTACCTTTGGAACGATAATCGTTATTGCTTTTTCGAGTTATCCTATTCTAGTAGCTACGAACAAGAATCGTTCTCAAAATCTCTAATTATGCTAGAAGTGCAAGACTTGGCTGTCAATTATCGCGGAATTGCGGCCCTCAACAGCGTGAATTTCCAGTTAGATCCCGGACAATTAACTGGTGTGTTCGGCCCCAACGGCGCGGGGAAAAGCACGATGGTGAAAGCGATGCTGGGATTGATCCCGGCCTGTCGGGGTTTGGTGAAATATCAGGGACGGCTGCTGAAGCAACAGTTGTCGCGGGTAGCTTATGTGCCACAGCGATCGCAAATTGACTGGGATTATCCGATTACGGTGTGGAATGCGGTGATGATGGCGCGAACCGTCCAGACTGGTTGGTTTCGCAGCCCCTCGAAGCAGTCGCAAGAATTGGTGAAAGCTGCTTTGCTGCGGGTAGGAATGTGGGATTTGCGCGATCGGCAAATTGGCGAACTGTCTGGCGGACAGCAGCAGCGGATTTTCTTAGCAAGGTCGATCGCCCAACAAGCCGATTTATTCTTCTTCGACGAGCCTTTTAACGCGATCGACAAAGCAACCGAAGAAATTATTTTCGATATTTTTGCCGAACTAAAAGCCCAAAATAAAACATTGCTAGTAATCAGTCACGATTTAGGCGAAACTTTAAAACAGTACGACAATTTATTATTGCTAAATAAGCAGTTAATTGCAAGTGGTTCCTGCCGGGAAGTGCTCACCGCAGCCAATATTCAAAAAGCCTATGGATACGATTTAAGTTTAGTTGCTGCCTAAGCAAAAAAAGATTTATCTTTAAAATTGAAAGTGGCACGGGCGTCCCGCCTGTGCAGTGGATTGTAGTTAAAAAAATCCTATTATTGACCTAATTCAATGTTAAACCTACTCATTGAGCCACTCAAATTCGAGTTCATGCGAAATGCGATCGCCGTCGGCATTTTGCTAGGAATTCTCTGCGCCGTTGTCGGTTCCTATTTAATTGTACAGCAAATGGGAATGATGGTTGACATGATAGCCCATTCGGTATTAGCAGGATTGCCAGTAGCTTTTTCTTTAGGTTTCAATATTTCGATCGGCGCGTTTATATCGGGAATTATCAGCGCGGTAATTATGGCGTGGATTCAATCGCAATCGCGCCTAAAGATTGATGCAGTTATGGCATTAATCTTGTCTACATTTTTAGCAATTAGCGTCACACTGATTAGCCTGTTGCGGACAACCAAATTAGACTTAGACGGTTTTTTGTTTGGGAATATATTATCAGTTGCACCTGCTGACGTGCAGCAGACTTTTGTCATAACTTTGATAATTTTGGTGGCGGTTAAACTCCTTTACAAAGAACTGCTATTTTATACTTTTGACCCACTAGGAGCGCAAGCGTCCGGTTTGCCTGTAAACTGGATTTATTTGGGGATGATTTCGGCGATTACACTGACGATTGTTGCGAGTTTGCAAACTGTAGGGGCGCTGTTAGTAATTTCGCTGTTAATCGGGCCGGGAATAACGGCGTATTTGTTGGTAAAAGAGCTACATTTAATGATGGGATTAGGAGCAATTATTGGGATTACAGCTAGCGTGACTGGTATGTACCTCAGCTATTATTTTAATATGCCGTCTGGGGCAGCAATTGTATTAGTTATTTTTGGGTTATTTTTAGGGGCTTTGCTGTTCAGTCCCAGTCAAGGAATTTTGACAAGAAAGAGAGGATAACAGTCCAGGACGCACAGGCTCTATCTGTTGTACGTTTTTTACGCTTACTTACGCAAAAAGTAATTTAACGCCTACTTATAACAGCTTGCTCAGCCCGAACTCTTTGCCGCGCATAAATTTATGACCAAACCAGCAATTCGCCACCGCATCCGCCAGCGGCGAGAAACTGGCCTTCGGGATGCCATGCCAAACAGGAAAAACCCCCCTCTGCACCTTCTAGAATTTGCAGCAATTGTTCTGCTTCGGCCCACAAACAAACTTGACCATCTGCGGCGGCGGAAGCTAATAAAAATGTGCTAGGTTGAAAGGCGATCGCATTTACCACATTTTCATGCACCTCTAACGCCCAAGAATCCCAACCGACTCTTTCATCAGCGTCTCTTTCCCAAACAGAAATACCTTGAGAGCTCGAAGCAGCTAACAAAGGTGCACCCAAAGAATTAGTTTTATCCGACCAAGCTAACTCCCGAACTTTCCCCGGAAAACCCTGCATTACCCAGGGTTCAAAATTGCCCCATTCATTAACAATTAGAGTATTGTCCATATTGCCGCAAGCTAAATATTCCCCTTGTGGCGACCAAGAAACTGCACCTGTTGCGGAGGGTACTGATAAAATTTCCGGGTCTTCGTCCCAGTCTTCTCCATGCCAAACTTTGACACCTTGATAGCCGCTAACTGCCAGATATTGAACCATCGGATGCCATGCTAAATCGAGAATAGATGATGACTCGAAATTCAGCGTTACTTCAACAACATTATCCTCAACATTCCAGACTTGAACGTAGCGGCCCATACTGAAAGCTAACTGGTTGCAGTTGGGACTCCAAGCTAACTTATCAACCCAAACGCGCTGGTTATCCAAATCAGCAATTAATTCCCCAGAATTAACCCGCCAAATTCGTACTTTTCCATCTTGTCCGCCAGCAGCTAGGAATTGACTGTCGCGGGAAAAAGACAAGCAATCCGTTGATTTCCCCGTAGCAGTTTGTAGCGTTTGCAAGGACAATTCATTAACGGTCCCTACTGCCGCCAGCATCACTTCGCCTGCAGCAGAACAAACTGCTAAAGTTGTACCATCCGGCGACCAAGTAACAGCAGTTACGTAGTCAGACAGCATTTCTTTAGCATGAAATTGCAGGGTTTGTTCACTTTTATTTGTCTTTTCGTTACCCATATTTATTGAATCTGAGATGTTGTACTCTTCTTAAGAACGGGCAAGATGCCCGTTCCACAAAAGATGAATTTTATTTTTGTGGAACAGTCAAGATGCCTGTTCCATTCCACAAGAAATGAATTTTATTCTTGTGGAACAGGCATCTTGACTGTTTCTAAAAGGCTTATTAAAAATGCTTCAATATGTCAGTTAAACCAGACATTTCCGAAAATCCTCTCGCAATTGATTTTCGTTTAAGTTGCGACCGATGAATACGAGTTCATTTTTCGGAATTTCGGTAGCTTTCCAAGGTCTATCCAGTCGGCCATCGAATACCATATGTACTCCTTGGAAAACAAATCGCTTGTTGTCTCCGGCGACATTCAAAATGCCTTTTGTCCGAAAGATATTCGGGCCTTGAGTTCGCAACAATTCCTCAATCCAATCGCTAAATTTGTTGCCATCAATAGCACCGGATTCGACTATTGCCACTGAGGTAACAGTTTCGTCGTGTTCGTGAGTGTGTTCGCCCAAAAAGTCGGGTTCGATTTCTAATGCCCGGTTCAAATCAAATGCTTTCACGCCCAACAAAGCCTCCATTGCTAATTCAGCGTTGCGGGTGCGGTGAATTTTAGCCATTGCATTCATGGCGCGAATTCGCTTTTCTAATTCGGCCAATTCTTCCTCACTCACTAAATCAGTTTTGTTGAGCAAAACTACATCGGCGAAGGCAATTTGTTCTTGAGCTTCCTCGGCATCCCAGTGCTGCCAGATGTGTTTGGCATCGACTACCGTGACAACTGCGTCTAGCAGCAATTTGTCCCGCATATCTTCGTCTACAAAAAATGTTTGAATTACGGGTGCGGGGTCGGCTAAACCTGTGGTTTCGATGACTATGTGGTCGAATTTGTCTCGCCGCTTCATCAAGTTGCCGATAATCCGAATTAAATCGCCTCTTACTGTACAGCAAATGCAGCCGTTGTTCATCTCAAAAATTTCTTCGTCGGCATCTATTATGAGTTGGTTGTCAATGCCTACTTCGCCGAATTCGTTGACGATGACTGCAACTTTTTTGCCGTGTTCCTGTGTTAAAATGCGGTTGAGCAGCGTGGTTTTGCCTGCACCTAAATAGCCTGTGAGAACGGTAACAGGAACTGATTCGATCGCCCCAGCAGTCACCATACTTGACCTCGATTATTGTACAATAATAACCATTATCGCTATTTTACACCCGACCTGCTGGCAGCGCCCACCATATTCAATAATGTTAATAAATTGTTCGTGAGAGCTTGGAGGAGCGAGTTTTACCAATAATATTTGCTGCCCTTCAAAATATCGATCGGCCCGCCCCTCTCAGATGACAATTAATTGTTAATCATAGCTGCAATTCGATCGCGCTCTAACTCTCGACCGATCAGCACTAACTTGGTTTGGCGGATCTCGGAAGGTTGCCAAGGACGATCGTAAAAATATTCTATGCGCGATCCCACACCTTGCAACACCATCCTCATCGGTTTCTTGGGAACGGCCACAAACCCTTTAATCCGATAGATTTCCTCCTGCTGCATCAAGGATTGCAGTTTTTTCACCAAAGCTTCAGGTTCAAATTCGCGATCGGCAATAAAGAAAGTCGAGTTAATATGATCATCGTGTTCGTGTTCCTCCTCAGTGTCGTGGTGACTGGGGCGAGACTCCAAATCATCCTCAACCGCCGCATTAAATCCCATGAGCACATCAGGGTTAATTTCGCCACCTTTGCAGGGCACAATTTTTACACTCGGACGCAACTCTTGCTGCAACCAGCTTTGGACTTTCTTGTGAGTTTCAGCATCTACGCGATCGACCTTCGTTAAAAGTACCATATCGGCACAGGCTAACTGGTCTTCAAACAATTCCTCGATCGGAGTTTCGTGATCCAAACTATCATCAGCCTGTCGCTGTGCCATCAAAGCATCGATATCACCGACAAAAGTACCGCTAGCAATAGCTTCGCAATCGACAACAGCAACAACACCGTCCACAGTAGCACCGGTGCGAATTTCCGGCCAGCGAAAAGCTTGAATCAAAGGTTTAGGAAGTGCGAGGCCAGAAGTCTCTATTACAATACAATCAATTTGTTCTCTGCGCTTCAACAGTTCCTGCATAGTCGGCAAGAATTCCTCTTGAACAGTGCAGCAAAGACAACCATTTGTTAGTTCTACAATATTGCTGCTGACATTTTCTTCTTCGTCGCAAACTTGACAATCGCGCAGGAGTTCTCCGTCAATTCCGATTTCGCCAAATTCGTTAACCAGAACAGCAATGCGGCGACCGTGATTATTTTGCAATAAGTGGCGAATTAAGGTAGTTTTGCCGCTACCAAGAAAACCAGTGATGACAGTAACAGGAATTTTGTGCATTGATAATTTTGTGCTTATTTGATGGTGGGATATATCGTTCCCAAGCTCTGCCTGGGAATCCTGATCTAGAGGATCTGCCTCGCTGGAATAAAGGAGCGCTTTTAATACGAAGCAGATCCTCTGAGTATGCGTTACCAGGCCGATATCTTAGGTAACAACTTAAGACTGAAACCTACAATAAAAGTCGCTTTTAGGCAAAGTCTAGATCCCCCTAAATCCCCCTTAAGAAGGGGGACTTTGAGAATATTTCTTGTCCCCCCCTTAGTCGGGGCGGTGCCCCCGTGCCCGCCCGCTCGTTAGGGGGGATCTAGATTTCGATAAAAACAAGAGAGACGATCGGTTTGACGTTAAGTTGTCACCAATGGACAGAGTATGGTAACGAGAAAGGCTCTAATTTGCCAGCGGTGGAATCTTTGCTAAAACGCCTTTTTTCAGAGCTTGAGGACGCTCAGACCAAGGCAACAAACCGTCCGGTTTAGCATAGTATTGACCCGCGCATTCGAGTACCGCCTCGATGCTTTCCGCCTCATTTGCTGGTAAATCGCCAAACAGATAAGTGTACTTTCCTACAGCAGCAAAAGACACCGCACAAGAGTGACTGCAAGCACTCATGCACTCAACTTCTTGAATCTCAAACTTATCAGAAAACTCCCAATCTTTAGCGAGTTGCGACAAATTTTCCATAAATTGTTGGCCGCCGCTTTTGCCTTCGCGCTTGCCGTTTTTCCAAACACTAGCGCAAGCAGTGCAAACAAACAGATTGTGCTTTGTGCGTACAGCCGCATTAATTCCATCCATCATCCGTACCTCGCAGATGCGTTCAAAAGTGAGTTAGATATCGGCGGGCATTCTGACTTTAGAAACAACAAGCGTTTCATTACAGTTGCGGGACAGCGCCGGACTTGCACCGAACTTTCCCCGTTTCCTCTAACGGCTGCTCCCCGCTAGAACCGATCGCGAAATCACATCATACCGCACTTGCCGCCTTTTTTCAAAAAAGTTATGTTTGTAGGAGCGATCCTTTCCTTCGTAGTAAGGACTTTAGTCCTTATAAGATAACGGCTTCAGGACTAAAGTCCTTACTACCAACCATAGTAATTACCTATGAACGCTTTTCCTGACTTTTCCCAACATGGCTATCAAATAAGTCGCGAACTCGGATACAACAGTTTGGGCGGCCGCGTCACCTATCTCGCCACAAAAATTTACACAAAAAAATCTGTTGTAATTAAGCAATTTCAATTTGCCCAATTAGGTGCTAGCTGGGAAGAATACCAAGCTTATGAACAAGAAATTAAAGTTTTGCAAAATCTTGATAGTCCTGGCATTCCACGCTATCTAGATTCTTTTCAAACTGACAGCGGTTTCTGCATGGTGCAGGAATACAAAAATGCCGAATCTGCTGTCGCCCGGACTTTTTCGCCGCCGGATATCAAACAAATTGCGATCGCAACTTTAGAAATTCTAGCTTACCTGCAATCCCAAAAACCGCCCGTAATCCACCGCGACATCAAACCGGAAAACTTGTTAATCGATGACGAGTTAAATGTTTACCTAGTAGACTTCGGTTTTGCGCGCTTGGGAGGCGGAAACATCGCCGCCAGCAGCGTAGTCAAAGGCACAATGGGATTCATGCCACCAGAGCAAATGTTTAACCGGGAATTAACACAAGCATCCGACCTTTACGGCTTGGGTGCGACGCTAATTTGTTTGTTAACTGGTACGAAATCTGGGGATGTCGGCAACTTGATCGGTGATAATTATAGCATTCATTTTCGGCATTTAGTACCGCCGTTGCAGCAGGGTTGGATGAACTGGCTGGAAAGGATGGTAGCACCGAGATTGCAAGACCGATACAAGTCAGCCGCTAATGCTTTAGCCGTTCTGGAATCTCTCGATGTTAGCCGCTTGCCGAAAGTCAGAAGTAATCGCGATCGCCTGGAATTAACCGCTACACAATTGGGAGAAACAATAACAGAAACAATCGAAATTAGCAACCCAATTCCAGATACAATGCTTGCGGGCAGATGGGAAGTTGCCGCGCATCCGAACGACCCGCCACACACACCTTACGACCACCCTTGGATCTCGTTTGAGCCGCAGAAATTTGAGAACAATAATGTTGCTTGCAAAATCATAGTTGATACCAAACAATTGCTGGCAAGTCAAGCTTATGAGCGCTATATAATCTTGCATACTAATTCTGACCCCGACACTTATAAACTCAAAATCAAAGTCACAACAGCTCCCCTCCCTATACCAGAACTAACTACTTTATTGTCTAAACGCAACCTGATTTTTATCTGCTGCTTGGTGTTATTCGGCTTTCTCTTTAATAGGGGCGACGCCTATAACATTGCTTTCGGTATTATTATGAGCTTAGTCTATGGATTTGCAGTTGCTGAAATCACGCTCTTAGCCGAATCAAATGGAAATAAAAAAACTTGGCTAGGAGGATTATTGGGGTCGCTACTAGGATTAATTTTATATTTTTTTGGTCGGTCTTTTTTTATTGAAGTTATTGGTAATTTCTCCAAATCGAACAATACAATTTTATCAATTGCTGCCTCGCTCTGGATGGTAATTGCGCTGATATTCTTTAGTTTATGTGGAGCTGCACTTGGAAGTATGATTAATAGGGCTTTGGCTATGACTATTGCTATTATAGGGCAATTTTTATTATTTGCATTGCTTATTATCGGGGCAATGATCGAGGGTGACTTTTCCTGGGCAGCAATTTTTATTTTGCTAACCAATTTGCTAACTAATTTGTCTTGCATGATAGTTTATAAGATTTTTCATAATCCGATTGACAAGCAGACTACCCTGAGAAGAATGATTAACATATATCGCAACAAAATAAATTTTCTAGTTGCTGGATTTTGTACTAGTTTGGTAGTAGCATTTCGACTGTTTTTAAACGTTGTCGATCAACGAGAATGGGTGGAACCAATGGAAATAGTAGCTGTAGGAGGAGCGACAATCGCCTCTTTAGCTGTCACGGCTATTCCATTACTTGAGATGATTGTTTTTAAACCGAATAGAATTATTGCTAATTATCGCAAATTACAAGCAAGTTTAATTAAACCTTAAATAATGGCTCGCTTGTTTTACTGATTTTTTGAGGACTGAAGTGCTTACTACAAACCTTTTTGGAACTGAAGTTGTGATTGCCAAGCTATGAATGATTTTCCTGATTTTTCCAACTACGGCTATCAAGTAACTTGCGAACTCGGACACAACCGCGCGGGCGGTAGAGTTACCTATCTCGCTACCGAAATTAATACCAAACGTTCCGTTGTTGTCAAACAATTTCAATTTGCCCAGACTGGTGCTAATTGGGCGGAATATCAAGCTTATGAAAAAGAAATTCAGATTTTGCGGGCCCTCGATAACCCGAACATTCCCCGTTATTTAGATTCTTTCCAAACTGCATCGGGTTTCTGCATGGTACAGGAATACAAAAATGCTAATTCCCTGGCAACTTCGCCGCAGCAAACACCGAAAAAAACCAAGCAAATTGCTATTTCTGTGTTAGAAATACTCAAATACCTGCAAAACCGGGTGCCGCCAGTTATCCACCGAGATTTAAAGCCGGAAAATATCTTGGTGGACGATCGCCTCAATGTCAGCCTTGTCGATTTCGGATTTGCTAGAATCGGCGGGGGAGAAGTCGCTGCCAGCAGCGTTGTCAAAGGCACCTTGGGCTTTATGCCGCCAGAACAAATGTTCAACCGCCAGCTAACAGTCGCATCCGATTTATACAGTCTCGGCGCCACGCTAATTTGCTTGCTAATCGGCATCAATTCTACCGAAATTGGCAGCTTGATGGACGACACGGGGCGGATTAATTTTAAATATCGCTTACCGCAGCTAACTCCAGAATTTCTTGACTGGCTGCAAAAAATGGTGCAACCGAATTTGAAACACCGCTATGCTTCCGCAGATGCAGCCCTCAATGATTTAATTCCCCTGAAGGTAGTTCGCCAGCCTAAAACATCAAAACTTCCACTCATATCAATCGGAGTGTTGACAGCAAGTGCTGCTATTTTTATCCCGTTTATCCTGAAATCTCCTAAACCTCAACAAGTAGTTAAATCTCAATCCGAAGCCAGAAAACCGAATTTAAAACCTGTGACTCAAGTGATGTTAACTAGCGAGATAATATCCCCCAAAATTATAGATTTTGTGTCTTTAAAAAAACAACAGAAAGTCTATTTTGCGGTCAGTGTCACTAACTTGTCAAAGGGAGAATATCAAGGTATTTGTAAGTTATTTAACCCTCAAGGAAAATTGGTGGCTCAGGGTCAATCTCGTTTAATGACAACTGCAGATAGACTAAAAACTTGGTGCGGGTACAACTTTAAAAATTATGAGCAACCTGGGAATTGGAAGTTTGAATTTTATTTAGACAATCAAAGAATGGCCCAAAATAGTTTAAAGGTATTACCTTAAAATAGTTGTATAGGGCGGGCAGTCAGTTTTTGTGCCGTCAAAAGTTGGCTGAATCGGATAGCTTGCATACCCCTCACTTGACGGCTCGCTTTCGCAAATGATTGAAATTGTTGTTAGTTGATTGCTAACATCTTTTTTGAAAGCAAATACTGCTCCTCTATATACTGCGCCGTACCTTGTGCCTTCCCATTCTTCACCTATAGGTATAGCAATCACGACGCTCGCGCTTTCAACTTGTGCTGGTTCGCGCTTATTCTCCAAGATTTGAAATGGGTTCATTATTGATGATGACAGAATTTTGTACTTATAGTTATTTGTGGCTCTCATTTTGACACCCAACCCTTCCAGGGAATCACTAAATTTGTTATTTTTTGCATAGTAAGCTTGCTGCGCTTCATTGATCGAAGTAATATCTTGTTTCACTTGTGGCCATCGCGCACTGCTTGACATCACAATAGTGTTGAGTTTGAAATTGTAAAAAGATGCTAGTATGCCAGCAAAAAATCCGCTGTAAATTACAGTCCGTACCACCAGACTAAATAATGAAACGCTGTATGTTTCACTTGTTTTATGTATCTCTGTTGACATTTTTTTAAGCTGTCTGTCATAAAGTAAATTTGCCAAGCTTGTAGGGTGCGCCACAAGCACCCTACAGATGACCAATTAAGCTGTTTCGTGCTGTTTGCGCCATGCGGGGTGCCACAGCAATTCGGCAGTCGATCGCTTCTCGACCATTTCAGGAGTAATCATACAGTGAGCCACATCCTTGCGAGAAGGCAACTCGTACATCACATCCAGCATTAACTCCTCTAAAATGCTGCGGAGAGCTCTCGCGCCAGTTTTGCGACGATAGGCTTCCTGGGCGATCGCCCGCAGCGCTTCCGGCTGAAATTCCAATTCCACGCTGTCCATCTTCAACAGCTTTTGATACTGCTTCACCAGCGCATTCCGGGGCTCAGTCAATATCTGCATCAAAGCTGCTTCATCCAGCGGCGAAATCACCGTTACCACCGGAATCCGCCCGACAAACTCAGGAATCAAACCAAACTTGACTAAATCGTCCGGCTGTACCTGCTGTAAAATATCAGCGGCCCGCTTGTCTTTCGCCGGCAAAGTCGAGTTGCTGTCGCTTTCTGTTGGCTGAATAAAGCCCAAGGATTTTTTACCCAAACGCTGTTCAACTATTTTTTCCAAACCGACAAAAGCACCGCCACAAATAAATAGAATTTTGCTAGTGTCAACTTGAATAAAATCTTGGTAAGGATGTTTGCGGCCGCCTTGCGGGGGAACATTAACCACTGTTCCTTCCAACATTTTTAGCAGCGCTTGCTGCACACCTTCTCCCGATACATCCCTAGTGATCGAAGTGTTTTCGCTTTTGCGAGCAATCTTGTCAATTTCATCAATATAAATAATGCCCCGCTGCGCCGCTTCAACATCAAAATCGGACATTTGCAACAGCCGCAGCAAGATATTTTCTACATCGTCGCCGACATATCCAGCTTCAGTCAGTGTCGTCGCATCCGCTACCGCAAAGGGCACTTCGAGCATTTGCGCCAAACTTTGCGCTAACAAAGTTTTGCCACAACCTGTGGGGCCCACTAGCAGGATGTTGGATTTTTGCAGTTCTACATCGCTGTCAGAGGAAGACTTGTCGCTATCTTTAGCTTGGTCAACGCTCAAGCGCTTGTAGTGGTTATAAACTGCTACAGAAAGGACTTTTTTTGCTGAATGTTGGCCGATGACGTGGTTGTCTAAATGCTGCTTAATCTCTGTTGGTTTCGGAATTTGAGCTAAAACGATTTTCGATTTATTCGATCGACCCGGGCGCCGCGTTCCTTGTCCCTGAGACTCTCGCACCTCTGATTGGGGAATCTGTTGACCAATTGTTTTACTGGAGTCAAAGAACTCCTCCTCTAAAATTTCATTGCACAGTTCCACGCATTCATCGCAAATGTAGACGCCGGGCCCAGCTATTAACTTGCGGACGTACTCTTGCGATTTGCCGCAAAAGGAGCATCTGAGATGGGAGTCATATTTTGACATATTTGCCTCTTAATTTACGGTTGCGGTTGCTTGTTTCGACTGGGGAAGTTGCCGCGGGAGCGACCTTAGCTTTGCCCTAGAAGGGTTTCCCGATCGGACACCCAAGCCAGTCAAGCTTCGCGATCTCTATTTCTAAGTTAACACTTTTGAGGCTTTAGTCATTAGTCATGAGTCATTCGAGCCAATTTGAATTTTTCATTTTCACTTGAAAGTAAAGTGGCCCGGGCTTACCATTTTTTGTATGCCAAAAATTTTCCTGACATAATTATTTTCACTCGATCGCCTTTTGGGTCTGCTTCTTTCTCGACATCCATAGTAAAGTCGATCGCGCTCATAATCCCGTCACCAAATTTTTCGTGAATCACTGCTTTGAGTGGCATCCCGTAAACCTGCATAATTTCATAAAAACGATAAATCAGGGGGTCAACCGGAACCGAGGCCTCCAAAGAACCTTTTAACGGAGGTTCACAGAGAACCGCAGCCGTCTCGCTATCTAGCCCCAAAGCCGAGACAATTTTCTCGGCTTCATCTTCTGATGCGGTAGCTTGACGGTAAATAACCGCGGCAATCCAAACTTCGTCGCGCCCCAAAACTTTTTCCAAATCTGCAAAACTAATTCCCTTAGCTTTTTTAGCCGCCAAAAGCTTTTCTGTAATTCCTGAAATTGCCATTAAATATTCTCCCCTTCACTTCTGTGTCTGATGTGAAATATGTCTCACATTTTGGTAATTTTGTCAATACTTAAGTTGAGAAAAAAATCGAATTGATAGCTCGGAACAGCAGAAAAAGTTGGTCTCGTTAACCCCCACAACTCATACAATTTGAGATTTGAGATTTGAGATGTTAGATTGGCAATGACTGATGACTACCAGGGTTGAGAGCTAGTAAACAGTTGCATTTTTTATTCCAACTGGTATCACAACCGATAAATCTTCAAATAACTCATAACTGCCCTACGACAATGGTACAGTTGGCAGTATATGTAATAAAAGTTATACCCCCAAAGGCATTCGGCATTCGGCAAACGGCTGAAGTTTGATCGTGCTAGCCTGAAGCTCAATCCTCGCTCACGCAGCCAAAGCCCCTTTACCACTCAAAACCGGCAACTGACAAAAGTATGGAGATTCAGACCAAAGATTACACGATCCAGTACGATCGCGCTACGCAAACAGTAACCTGTAGCGGCTCGTTCCGACTCAGCCAGGTGGAAGAATACGCACCGATCGTCGATCTGCTCAACGAAGTGGCTGACTCCTGCCCAAACACCGTTACTCTAGACTTGCGAAAGCTAGAATTTTTAAATAGCTCTGGAATTAATATTGTCTCAAAATTTGTGATCAAAGTGCGCCAGCAAAAAAATATTCAAATCGCCATCAAAGGTTCTAAACACATCCCCTGGCAGATCAAATCCCTGAAGAACTTGCAGCGGCTGATGCCTTCCTTGCACTTAGAATTCGAATAGCAACGATAAAAGGTAAAGATGAATCGTCGGCTAAGTCGGAGAACCAGGATGAGGGTGGCTGAAGTTAATCGGAATAAGTCATAGTTAAACTAGCACAAAACCCTAAAAAACTTCAGAACCGACTAAAAATTACCAATTTTCAATTGCTATGCAGGAAGAACCCTCGACAGAACAGCTACTTTTCGACGTTCAGCGGCTGAGTGCGGAACTTGAAAACTTGAAGCGCGAAAAGGTTGACCTAGAACTTTTGCTGGAGACTACCACCGAACATTCAGATACGATGGAAGCTCACTTGCTGAGCAAAGCTCAGTTGGCGCTGCGTTCAAGCGAAGAGCAGTTTCGGGCGATCGCCTCGGCAACTCCGGTGCCGATATTAGTTTCTCGCCTCTGTGACGGCTTAATTATGTATGCGAACGCTCAATTGGCTTCTCTCCTGAACATACCCCTAGAAAAATTGATCGGCTGCAGCACTCCAGACTTTTACTTGAACCCCGCCGATCGCCCAAAGGTACTGGAGGCACTTGCTAAAAACGGATACCTCCAAAACTACGAACTCCACTGCAAAAAATCAGACGGCACCGCTTTCTGGGCGATGATCTCGGTTCAGTCGCTGGTATTTAACGGGCAGCAGACGGCATTGTGCGCCTTGTACGACCTCACCCAGCGCAAGGAAGCAGAACAAACCCTCCAAGAAAGCGAAAAGCGTCTCCGCCGCCAGAGTTTGGCTTTGTTGCAGCTAGGTAGGCAGAGAACTCTCAACAGCGGTGCGCTGAATGTGGGAATTCGCGAAATTACTGAGGCTGCAGCCCGGACTTTGGATGTGGAAAAAGTCAGCGTCTGGCTTTACAACCATGGAAAATTTGGAACTCGATACCCGAGCGATCCCCAGCTAAATTTTACCGAGAGAGTGCTCGCCCACAACCAAACAGGGCCACTCGATAAAGAGGCCGCTGCTCCAGACGAAGACGAGGGGGTTAATCATTCTAAGTTTAAAATCCCCAACCCCAAATTAGTTTGTCTCGACTTGTACGATCGCACCCAGGAGAATCATTTGAGCCGGGAGTCCATATCGGCGAGCGATTTGAATTTATCAATTTTAGATGTGGAAGGCGACGCACCGGGCGAAAATTTGCGATCGGAGAATGCTTTAGAACCTACGACAAAGACTCAAAACTCTCTACACACAAATTTGTCCCAATCATCTTCGCTAGCCGAAAATTCCGCTGTGCGGCCAAATGCCAGCAAGCCCAATTCATCCATATTAAATGTAGCAATTAGGCTCGGCGGCCAGATCGTGGGCATCCTCTCTCTCGAACATATCGGCGCGCCCCGCCAGTGGGCTCTGGAGGAGCGCACCTTCGCTGATTCTTTGGCAAATTTGGTAGCGCTGGCGATCGAAGGATTTGAGCGCCAGCGGGCTCAGGAAGCCCTCTCCAAAGCCAAAGCGCAGCTAGAAATGACCGTCGATCAGCGCACCGCTCAACTCACCGCCGCCAATAAACTGCTCCGAATCGAAATTGCCGAGCGCAAAAGAGCGGAAATAGCCTTGCAAGAAGCCTTACACAAAGCTGAAGCAGCTTCGAGAGCTAAAAGCACTTTTTTAGCCAATATGAGCCACGAGCTGCGGACACCGCTAAACGCGATTATCGGTTACAGCGAAATGCTACAAGAAGAAGCACGGGAAACGGGACTCGAAGACATCATTCCCGATACCCAAAAAATTTATAACGCCGGCAAACATTTGCTCACTTTAATTAACGATATTCTAGACCTTTCTAAGATAGAAGCCGGTCGGATGGAGCTTTATTTAGAAAAATTTGACCTCACTAATTTAATAGAAGAAGTCGTTGCCACTTTGCACCCTTTGGTCGAAAAAAATCACAATCAATTGCAAGTTTCTTGCTCTGAAAATTTGGGGGTGATGTATGCAGATTTGACTAAAGTCCGGCAAATTCTTTTTAATTTGCTATCCAATGCCCTGAAGTTTACCGAAGGTGGAACGGTGCTGTTGAGCGCGACTCGCGAACCAGCAGGCGACAGCGATTGGGTTTATTTGCAGGTATCTGATACGGGGATTGGAATGTCGGCAGAACAGCAGCAGGGTGTGTTTGAACCTTTTATTCAAGGAGACGCTTCGACTACTCGCAAGTACGGTGGCACCGGTTTAGGATTGGCCATTAGCCGCTTGTTTTGCCAGATGATGGGCGGCGATATCACTGTTGAGAGTCAGTTGGATCTTGGCTCTACTTTTACTGTTCACTTAAAGGCAGAAGTTGATATTAGTTAGAAGCAAGTTTGGCAACTAGAAATGTAGGAGATTTAAGGGATTTAAAGGGTGGGTTATGCCTGGAATTTTGTACTGGATTTAACGGATTTAACGGATGGCAAAAGAGGGAAGAATTACCCAATTACCCATTCCCCCGTTACAAATTAGCCATTACCAATTACCAATTCCCTTTTTAATTGTGACACCGATCGCGATCGACCTCTGTTGTCGATCACACAGTAGCATTTTTTTTCAGCCTAGAATACCTATATTATTCCAAGATTGTCCTGCAGGCACGATCGAGCGCCTCGCTGCATTCACAAGTCCCACCTCAACCTAATTAAGGGGGTGGGGGGGTTGCTTCCAGACAGGCAATTTGGTAAAAGTAATGCTATGGTCGCGAAGCGGTAGAAGGCAAAAGTTAACAGGAAATCAGGAAGTTTCAAAAGTCTCTGGACGCAGAAACACAATTCTGCTTTTTGCCTTCATACTGCTTCTACTGGCGAGATAGCAATGCTGCTGAAAGCAATGCACAATTTCTCAGAATCAAAGGAGTGCATCTACATGATTAAACCTTGCAGTCAACCGCTAAAAATAAATCCTTTTACTTGTTATCGCGATCCGGCTACAGGCAGGTGGACTACTGTAGTTACAAGTGTTCCAAACACTTGTGAAACAGACTCTAGTTTAAAAGCAGAAGCCGAAGGCGAAAACGAAGGTAAAGCAGAAACTATCCTTTCTACTTCGCCTGCAGTCTCGGTCTCGAAAAAAGTCCTTTCTTTTTCCGTGCCTCAGTTTAAACAACGTGCCAAAAAATCTGCTGTTAGTGTCAGCAGGTAGCTATTGCAGGGGTCTAATCTAGTTTCCACGGTTAGTCCCCGGCGCTCGTCAAACCAAACAAAACAAACTTATCCATAGCTTAAACTGTCAAAAAGCGATATACTGGCAGCAAACTTTCTCCTTCAATATCCGTGAAGTATTTGCTCGATCGCTGCCTCCACTTTGTATGGACAGACCGACCAATTCGCCAGCGGGGAACAGTCATCATTGCTATTCCCATGATTTTTCTGTTTGCTTCGCTGCTAGCAATTGCCGGTCTCCGGGATAGTGCCCTACAGATAAGAAAGCGAGCAGATACTAATAGGGAAATACTTCAGGAAACTAACCGCATGATAACCCTGGTGGTGGATGCGGAAACGAGCGTTAGGGGTTATGGGTTGACAAAGCGCCGCGAATTTCTATCACCCTACTTAGAAGCAAAGAAGAGTTTGCCTCCGCTGCTGGCTAAACTCAACGTTTTGGCTCAAGAAAACAAACTGCAAGCTCAGCGATTTGAAGAAATTAAAAAAAGTACCGAACAGCATATAAATTTCTTGCAAAACACTTTGAATAAGCTGGACAGTTCGGCAATAAGGATGCAGTCGCCGGAAATAATTGAGGTGTTCACTCAAGGCAAATTGAGGAGGGAGAACCTGCGCGCAAAAATTAATGTGTTTGCTAATGCCGGCGAAGCCTACCAGAAAAGTCTAGATCGGCAATTAGGGGAGTTGGTAGATTTCATTAATTTTGTGCAAGTTGCGGGTTTACTTTCCGGCTGTTTGGGTGCAGTGGCTTCCTGGTATTTATTTGATAGTTTAGAGAAGGAATTGAGGAAGCGGGAAGCAGGCTTGGAAGAAAGTAAAAGTCGCATTCAAGCTGTGGTAGACAATGCGGCTGACGGTATTATTACTTTGGACGCACAGGGAAATATTGAGTCTTTTAATAGGGCAGCAGAAAAGATTTTTGGCGAGAAAGCCGATCGAATAATTGGCTCTAACTTGCGGGGGCTGATCGCTCAACCGCTGCCGCACAGCAGCGTGGGGGATTATTCGGTCGAATATTTTGTGTTACATCCAGATACTACGCTGAAGACTTACCAGCAAGAAACGGTTGGAATTCGACACGACGGAACGAAGTTTCCGATGGAGTTAGCTGTCAGCGAAATGCGTCTGGCAAATCAACACTTGTTTATTGCGATTTGCCGCGATGCCAGAGGACGGAAACAAGCTGAGGAAACTCTGCGAAAGCAAGCGCAAATGCTGGATTTGGCAAACGATACGATCGCGGTCCTCGACTTGAATGGGGCAATTTCTTATTGGAATTTGGGGGCGAAGTGGCTTTACGGGTGGCGGAAGTCGCAAGCAATAGGAAAAAATATTCACAAGCTTTTACAAACAGAATGGGCCCAACCTTTTGAGGTAATTCAAAAAGTATTTTTCGAGAAGGGTTCTTGGCAAGGAGAACTGGTGCGAACCAAAAAAGACGGCACAAAAATAACGGTGGCAAGCCGCTGGACTTTGCAGTACGACGAGCAAGATCAACCGGTTGCTATTTTGGAAATCAGCAACGATATTAGCGATCGCAAACGCTCAGAAATTGCTTTGGCCCAAAGCGCGCAGCGGTTTCGCGCTACTTTTGAGCAGGCCGCAGTCGGCATGGTTCAAGCGAGTGTGGAAGGCAAATTTCTGTTAGTCAATCAAAAACTATGCGAAATTTTGGGCTACAGCCGCCAAGAATTGGTGGAGAAAAGATTTCAGGATATTACTTGGCCTGGAGATTTGGCAAGCGAACTGGAACTTTTGCGCCAATTGTTAGCAGGAGAAATTGAAAATTTTTCTCTGGAAAAGCGCTACATCCGCAAAGACGGCGAGTTGGTGTGGGCAAACTTAACGGTTTCGCTGCTGCGAGAACAAGATGGCAGTCAATTTCTGATGAGTGTGGTTGAAGATATTAGGGATCGGAAACAAGCGGAGGAATCGCTGCGGTTACGTGCTCAAGAATTGAGGTTGACAGCCCAAAATCTGGCTCAAACGACGAATGTTTTAAGAAAGCGGAATCAAGAATTAGACCAGTTTGCTTATGTAGTTTCTCACGATTTGAAAGCGCCGCTCAGGGCGATCGCAAATCTCAGCAGTTGGATAGAAGAAGACCTCAGCGAGTCGATGACAGAGGATACTTTGCACCAAATGAACCTGCTTCGTGGCAGAGTGCACCGCATGGAAGGTTTGATTGAGGGATTACTGCAATATTCCCGCGTCGGACGGATTCAAGTGCCTTCAGAAATGGTAAAAGTTGAGAATTTATTAGCAGAAATTATTGATTCGTTGGCGCCGCCGTCTGAATTTGAGGTGAAAGTTGAACCGGGAATGCCAACTTTTGTGACCGAAAAATTGCCGCTACAGCAGGTTTTTTCTAATTTAATTAGCAACGCAATTAAGCACAACCGAGCTGAATCGGGTCATGTAAAAATATCGGTTAAAGAGTTAGATAATTTTTACGAGTTTTCTGTAGAGGATGACGGGCCGGGGATTGCTCCTCAATATCACGATAAAGTTTTTGTGATTTTTCAGACCTTGGAAGCTCGCGATAAAGTAGAAAATACTGGGATTGGTTTGTCCCTAGTGAAAAAAATTGTCGAAGGTCAAGGGGGCAGTATTTCCCTAGAATCTGCTGAAGGTGAGGGAGCAACTTTTCGGTTTACTTGGCCGAAGCAACCTATTAGCCAAGACGGAAAATAAAACAACTTTAAAGGTAGGATGTTTACAGATCACCGCGATCCAAAGAGTAAATGTAGGGTGCTAGACGGACTACCAAGAACCAGATAGCGACTGTTTAAACTGCATCACAACGGATTTCGATGATAAATCCATCAGGATCGTAAAAGTAAATGCCGCGTCCTGTAGCGCGAGTGACGGGGCCGCTATCGATCGCTATTTGATTTGACTGTAGCACTTCCAAAGCGCGATCGAACAAAGCCGGATCGATGTCGAAGGCTAAGTGGTTGGCGCGGGTAAAAGCTTTCTCCGGGTCTGGGTTTGGCGGTTCCAAGTCGGGCTGCCAAAATAAGTCAATAACAGTGCCGTCTGGAGTGACGAAATTAGCAACTTTACCAGCGGCTACCATTTCTGTTAAAGTTGCGGGAATTTCTGCACCTGTTAGTTCGTGGAGGCCGAGAATTGTACCGTAGAAGTGCCGGGAAGCTTTCATGTCGCGCACGTTTAAAGCGATATGGTGAACGCGGCGCAAATTCCCCGGCGCGAGGGCAATTTTGACGTTGTTTTCGGTAGTTTGCATGATTGTCAATTGCGAATGTTCAAATTGAATGCAGTTTGATTTATTCAGATGGTGCCATGTAAAATAAGCATTTTAATTTGGTAGTAAGGAGTGGAACCCCCCGATTTCTATGAGGACTTCAGTCCTCACTACCAACACTTTTATTCGAGTTGTGCGATCGCACATCCTGTCCATTAGTATTATTTTTCTTTAGGAAACGATGCCATGCCTACAAATAGCATGGCCAGACCACCTGCCAGAATTGCGAAAGCAAGTACACCTACAACTAAATCTAATCCCGATGTATTTTCCATTAAATTAAACTGTTCTCCAATTAAATACAATCATCGGTATTTGTTCATGGTTGAGTGCTTGCACACAATGGGGAATATCAGAAGAAAAAAATTAGCTATCAATTTATTATAAAAAAAGCCTATTAATTTCTTCCGTCTTCCCTAAACATCCACCCGTTAAATCAGTTAAATCCTGTACACAGCTTAGTTGCCGAACTTCTTATTGTGCCAATTCTCGCTCAATAGCAGCGATTAGTTCTGGCGAATCGGGACCAACACTGCTGCGGAATCTGGCCACCACTTCACCCTGTTTGCTAACTAAGAATTTCTCAAAATTCCAGGAAACCTCACCCTTGGGATCGACTGCATTCGTAAGCTTAGCGTACAGCGGGTGCTGCTGAGTGCCTTTAGCGCGTACTTTGTCAAATAATTCAAAGCTGACGCCGTATTTAGTAGTACAGAAATTGACGATTTCTGGATTACTTCCGGGTTCTTGACCTCCGAAGTCGTTGCAGGGAAATCCTAAAACACGGAGTCCAGCCGCGCTGTACTTCTGGCTCAATTCTTCGAGTCCTTTGTATTGAGGTGTATAGCCACATTTGGAAGCTACATTAACTATCAAGAGTACCTTGCCAGCGTACTCTCCTAGCTGCTTGTCTTCGCCTGCGATCGTTTTTACTTTAATGTCGGAGATTGTGCTGGGCATTTTCAAATACTTTTAAATTTGACCACCACAATTTTACCGCAAGTCGTTACAATTTTGTCGAGAGGTCGATCGCTAAAAATTTAAATAGCCCGGTCGGGACAGGTTGACGGATATCGGGCTTATATTATAGATATTGGTGAACCCGCCTCTACCAAAATCACGGTTAATTTACCGAAGACGATCTTAGTAGATGGCGGTGAACTTTCCCCACAGCATCTATCGCCACAGTCAGCTATTAGATTTAAGTTTCTCGCTAATAGCTAAAATCTACACCGAAAAGGACGAATATTTTAACTCTCTGAGTGGTGTTCCGTCATCCATTTTTGGTAAGTATCCTCAAGTTGCTTGTCTTCGAGAACGAGTTCTAGGCGGACTTTGACGCAACCGTGACGGGGTTGAGAGGCGATCGAATTTAAGATTTTGCTAGCTTTCTGCACAGAGGTAAATTCCGCCTTAACTGTCGGTTCATGGCGATCACTCTTAACCTCCGTCAAATCTATACCGGTGATGTTTCCCTCGCCTAAATCTATTTCTGCCAACACCTTCGGATCGTCGCCGACTTGTTCGACAATCAGCTTTTCCCACTGGATGGGTACTTGTACCATCCGAGTTTCAATTTCTTTACGCACTATGACTTCGCCGACTTTGCGCTTGCTGCGATTGATCACCAATCGTTCTTCTAGCAGGCGAATTACTTCTTGATCGACAATATCGAAGTTTTCCTCATCCTCATCTGTCTCCAAATTTGGATCTGTGAGCTCGGCATCTGTTAGATTTGACATATCTGTTGAGGGATTGGTTAACTCACTGTTGCTAAATTCACTATCCGGTTCAGAGGCATTTTCTAAATACGGATGCGCGCCATTAGCCGACACTACCGGCAGCATATCGACTTGATCCGAATTAATAGTTACAAACAGCGATTTTTGGTGATAATCAACTTTTTTGAGCAGCTTAATACTTAATAAAAAAGTGCGGGGATTTTCGCTACCTAACCCGCTCACCACAAAGTTTAACTGACCTTTAGCATCAAAATAGACATCTTTAATTTTGCCTACCAAGTGACCTTTGTTGTCTTTGACGGTAAAACTTTTTAGCTTAGTTCTGACTTTTTCAGGCACCCGGTTGAGACGAGTTATTGATTTGGCAGTTGCTATCTTTTCTGCTGATGCTTGACCGTTCATTTTTTAAACTTTCCTGCTTAGGGATTTTTATTATGAATTGGTAAGGGGAAATTGGGAAAGGCGGGGAAAGTGCATAAACGTTGCCAAAACTAGACAAGTTTTGTACCCCCCCCGCCGCTCACATAGGAATTGTGCGATCGCTACCAATCCAATCAAACCTGCGCGGTGACAGAATTATGTCATTAAGGCGCAATTCCTATGCAATAGCTGTTGCGGTTGGTTTAGATATTGTTATTTTTATTATCTACAACCGCAGTTCCATCAGTCTTAACGTCTAATTCTTCACGACGCAAGGTTTCTTCGCCCTCAACCGTGCTGCGAACAACTTCTTTTCTGACGTTGACTTCTTCCCGGACAAAAGCTTCCTTGTGAATGTCGGCCGTTTCTTCGTAGACTTCCATGCGTGCAACTTCCCCTGATTGGAAGTCAGCCTCACCGACTGAAACTACTCGACCCGCTTCTACCGGGGTTACTCGATCGATTACAACTCGTTCTTTTTCAATGGGTACTGAAGCTCGCGCTGTTTCAGTTTCCACGCGCTTGCCAACTGCTACTTCGCCTGTTTTTGCGCGGTGTTTGTTGGCAATCAAGCGTTCTTCATAAAGCTTGAGATTTTGGTGCTGCTGTTCGTTGGTTTCGTAGAGGGGGCGGTCGATATCGTAGCTGTAGCTGCTGCGATCGTAGCTAGCAGGAGTTGCAGTGCTTGCAGCGGCAGTTTCTTGATTGCGGTAGACGCCTCTTACCTGTTCTTCGCGATCGTAATCTACTGCTTCTAAATCATTGTAAGCCGGCAATTGTTCTGCTTGAGCTTTGTTGCGAAGACCTGTGGCGTGGACGCGACGGGCTCCATAGTCGAAGCGGGCCGAGCCGATCGGCAACAATACTTTTTTGCCAAAAATCCAAATACCGGTGTCAATTACCAGATAGCGGAAACGACCAGTGTCATCAACTAAAGCATCATAAACCGTGCCTACTTTTTCATCAGAGTCGCCAGCATAAACATCAAATCCCTTGATGTCGTCTCCAGCAAAGATTTCTTCCTGATAGTTAGGATAAAATTCTGCTAATCTTTGAAGTGCCATGTGTTTTTTCCTCTTTGCTCTACTTAAGTTAATAGTAGAAATTAATTCGCTAACTTCCCTCTCCCTAAAGTCAGAAGTGTATAATTTAGGTTGTTTAATACTATAGGAATACTACGGCATCTCTGCTTCTATGCTAGCGTACTCAGCTATTTTAAAGATTGTAAAACTCTACAATCGTCAATCTTATAACAAGTATTAAAACTCAAAGCCAACCGTAGGGATACTGCCTTGCTGCGTCCTACTCCCCTTGCAGGATACTCGTTTGCATTGTGCCTACTGTTAATAATTGTTAACTATGTGGTGAAAAATCAGCATTACATAGTATTACCAAAATATCAAAGCCCCTCATCTTGCAGGAGAGGGGCTTCAGGAAAGTTAGAAATTTTCAGTTCAGAGTTGATTGAATTGAGTTCTGATAGCTTCTATCCGACTGCGGTTAACTCCCATATCCGACTGTCCCAGACGCGAAGCCGATCGCACATGGATGACTTTTGCTGCATCATCTACCAAAAATTCAACGTCATCAACAAACCCCATCAAAGCACTGGTGAACTCCGCATACAAGTAATTATCACTTGCCGTGATAATTTTAGTTTTTCCATAGGACTCGATTACCCCTTTTAGCTTTACCATAGCTTCCGCAGCGGACGAAGTGTATGCCAAAGGCTCAATTTTGTGTTCGGCATCTTGACTGAAGCTGCTGACGCAGTTGGGGGAATTCGGGCACGCTGCGAGTTTTCCTGACTGAATCCCAATATTGGCAGGTCTTGTTCCAGCAAACATTGTTTTTTCTCCGGGTATAGCGATAAAAGTAGCGATCGACAGTACCGCTACTGCTACCAGTGATATTAAAATAACCAGGACTTTTTTCCATGCTGTCGGCGATTTTGTTTCAACTGTTTGCAAAGGATTAGCCCTCCTGAAAGTATAAATGCGGTCTACTTTTCATATTAATTGAAATTAACATCAAAAAATTAAAAAGATTTTTTTTGTTCTTCAATTAACCAGTAAGTCAGCATTCTTCCTTTACCTTTAATCGGGATATGACCCCGTTCTTCCAAAACAAACTGCTCTTTCAAACGCTCGTAAGTCGCCGCCGTTACTTGAATTTTACCAGGCAATCCGTTAGACTCCATGCGTGAAGCAACATTAACAGTATCCCCCCACAAATCATAGCTAAATTTACTAATTCCAATAATTCCAGCCACTACCGAACCGCTGTCAATTCCGAGCCTCAATTGAAAATTTTCTCCCATTTTGGCATTAAACCTCCTCAAAGCTGCCTGCATCTCCAAAGCTAAAAGTGCGATCGCCTCAGAGTGATCCTCCCGCGGCGTCGGCAAACCCCCAACCACCATGTAAGCATCCCCAATCGTCTTAATCTTTTCCAACCCGTGCAATTCAGACAACCTATCGAACTCCGAGAAAATCCCGTTCAAAATTTCTACCAACTGCGTCGGACTTTTGTGAGCAGAAAACTCTGTAAAACCCACTAAATCAGCAAACAAGACGCTCACCTCATCAAAATGCTCCGCTATCAACTTTTGCTCTTTTTGCAAGCGCTCCGCAATAGGTTTCGGTAAAATATTCAGCAGCAATTTCTCGGTTTGTTCTTGCTGCACTTTCAGCGCTGCTTCAGCTTGTTTCCGCTGAATCAACGAACCGAGCTGCGTAGCAACCGCGCTCACTAATTCCAACAAGCGTGGCTGACATTTCAGAACTTTTTTGCGATAAAAAATCAAAATAGCTAACACTTGGTTGTCCGCCAATATTGGCACCCCAAAAGCCGCTTTCAATCCCACACTAACCGCAATTTCCGCGCGTAAAAAAACTTGTTCCGGTGCGGTAGAAACATCATCGATCCATTCAGATTCCTGCGACTGCCAAATCCTGCCTGGGAATCCCACACCGGGAGCAAAAATTAACTGCCAACTTGTTTGTCGGAATTCGGCAAAACTCAAGTCGCTGACGTACCTGCCTGTAGCGCATTTTAAAAACCCCTCACTGCAAGGAATCCAAGCTTCGCCCAAATTCCATTCAATAGTTTGGCAAATTAAACCTAAAATTACATCTATAGCCGACTCAAAATCCTCAGATTTGCTAATAGCTTGAGTGGCTTGAAGCAGCAATCTTGTTTCCATTTCCACCTGGTGGCGTTCAGCGATTTCCTGGTGCAACTGGATATTTTGAGCGGTCAATTTTTGATTTTTTTCTTGCAATTGCATTTGCAATGAACGCACAGTAAGTTGATTGCTCACTCGCGCCAATACTTCTTTCACCTGAAAAGGTTTGGTGATATAATCGGCTCCGCCCACTTCAAAAGCTCTTGCTTTATTTATTCCTTCTTCTAAAGCGCTGAGAAAAATGATGGGAATTTCCCTAAATTGCGATTGTGATTTTAATTTTTTACATAGTTCGTAGCCGTCAATATCCGGCATCATAATATCGAGTAAAATCAAATCTGGTGCGCTAGATTGAATAGCATCTAACGCCGAAAAACCATTAGTAACAGGGCGAACTTTATAGCCATTTTTTTGCAAAATTCTAATCAACAAACGCAGATTATCTGGCGTATCGTCAACTACTAAAATATCTGCTTGATAGTTTTCAGTTTGTTCCGCCTTCATCTGCATTATCTGATTCCTCCGCCTCGGCAATTAAATTGAGAATTTTCTGGTAATCAAAATTATCGAGATGACCCTGGAGGATTTCCGCCAATTCAGGATGAGGCTCCCTTATTTCGTCGATTGTCCTGACAATTAAGTCAAAATCAGCACTGCGGATTACCTGCTTCAAGTTGTCTATCCATTCTGCGGGAAGTGTAGATAAATAAGCAAGCGCAGCATTAGGGAGGGAGCCAGATAAATTATTTCGATCGCCTATAGAGATCGAGTCCGTTGAGTTAGAGTAGACATACTTCACCCCCAAATGTTTGCTGAGGGTATCAAATATATCTGTTTTGCGGAAAGGTTTGCTAATAAAATCGTCGCAGCCGACCAATAAAGCAAACGATCGCTTTCCTTCAATTGTACTAGCTGTCAAAGCAATAATCTTCGGAATCGGGCAGTCGGCGTGGAAAATATTCATTTCCCCATTTCTTTGCTGCTCTTGCTCTCTCTGCTTGATTCTAGCCTTAATTTGTTTAGTAGCTTCGTAGCCGTCCATCACTGGCATTCGCACATCCATCAAAATTAAATGCGGATGCCAATTTTCCCACATTTCTATTGCTTCCTGGCCGTTGGTGGCTTGTTCCACCCCGAAACCTAAAGGAGAAAGCATTTTGACTAAAAGTTGGCGGTTGTCTTCGCGATCGTCCACAATTAAAATCCGGTAGCACAGTTGATTGGGCTCCAACCCACTAACTTCGCGGTTAAGTTGCGGATCTGGAAGCTCAGCAGTATAAACGGCACCGACTGGAATTTCAAATTTAAAAGTGGTGCCGAGTTCCAGTTGACTTTCTACAACAATTTCTCCCCCCATCAGGCGGACAAACTGACGGCTGATCTTCAATCCTAAACCCGTACCTTTCTGATTTTTTATACCGGAAGATGTTTGCACAAAAGCCTTAAAAATATTGCCCAATTCTTCCGGAGCCATGCCAACTCCTGTATCTTGAATTTCAAACAGAAGGAAAAAACCAGGCACAGTTAAATCCTCAGCCTCATCCCTCCATCGAACCGTTGCGAAATCACTGCTAGTTCTCGAAAAATCCCGAATACTTCTGGTGGTATCAAAGCAAGCTGTGGGACTATCCAATAAATCCAGAAATCCCGATTTTTCTAACTTTATAACTCTTAAAATAATTTCGCCTGTTTGCGTAAAGTTAATCGCATTACTCAGAAGATTAATCAGCACTTGTCGCAGTTTAATATCATCGGTTCGCACGTACTGAGGAACGTCAGCATCGCGCTGAAAACGCAACTGCAATTCTTGATTCTCAACCCGCAGTTGAAACATATCTTGCAAATCGTCAAGCAAGCGGTAGAGGTCGAAGTCTGTGGGATTGAGTGTCATCCGCCCTGCTTCGATTTTTGACAAGTCTAAGACTTCATTGATCAAGCTGAGCAAGTGTTCGCCACTACGGCGAATAATTCTCATATTTTCTCGGTTTTCGACAGTAAGATCCGGGCTGGGTTCCATGATTTGTGCAAAGCCGAGTATAGAATTGAGAGGAGTGCGTAACTCGTGGCTCATATTGGCTAGAAACGTGCTTTTAGCTTTGTTTGCTGCTTCAGCAGCTAATGCGGCTTGTTGCAGTTGTTCTGTGCGTTCATCAATTTGGGCTTCTAAGGTGTGGTGGTATTCTGCTAGTATTTTTTCGGCTTGTTTGCGATCGCTAATATCTTGAAAAGCTGCGATCGCATAAACAATATTTCCGCTAGCGTCAAAAATCGGCGTGGTATTGATCTCGATCGCAATTCTTTTGCCATCTTGACGGATTTCTACATCGTCAACCTTGACAGATTCTCCTTTCAGTGCGCGCAAAATTGGCAGATTATCCGGCGGGTACAGCTCATCAGTATTGGCAACATAAAGTTTATAAGTGGCAGCTAATTGTTCCGCAGTGCTTTCCGGGATAGTGTCTGCACCCAGCAAATCCCGCGCTGCCTGGTTAAAATAGGCGATCGAGCCATCGGGATGATAAACAGATACCCCCATTGGCAAAGCTTCTAAAAATTGACTCAGGCGGCTTTCACTCGCAGACAGCGCCTCATTTACTAGCTTTAACTCCTCGTTTACTTCTTGGCGCTTATAAATTTCATCTGTTAACTTTTGATCTTGCAAATAACTGTGAACTGCTTCTACTACAGTTAATTTTAAGTCTTCATTTTGCCAAGGTTTAGGAATATAACGGTACAATTTAGCATACTTAATAGCATTACTTAGGGCTTCCAAATCTGCTTGCCCCGTTAGCATAATGGTCAGCGTCTCCGGCGAGCTTTCGTGAATTCTTCTGAGCAGTTCATCTCCTTTAATATCGGGCATGATATAATCGGAAAGCACCAACGCAATCTCGTATTCATCTGCCTGCAAATCAGCCAGCAACTCTAAAGCATCAGCCCCCCCTTCAGCGGTTTCAATTATACACCGATCGCCGATCGCCTTTTTCAGTTCAATCTTTAAACTATTCAAAACGTCAGGTTCATCATCAATACAAACAATCACAGGTTTTTTCATAACTTAGCCAGCCCAGATTTTATAGTCTCTATTAAGTCTTTGCTTTGCCAGGGTTTGTACAAACAACAGTATAAATCTGCTTCTTCTACTGCCCGCTGAACAGCCGCTGCATCCGCTTGTCCCGTCAACATCACCTTAATAATTTTAGGATATTTTTGGTGAACTTTAATTAAAAGTTCGTCACCTTTAATTCCCGGCATCAGCCAATCAGAAACAACCACAATCACCTGAGTTTTTTCTTGAAAGTCCTCCAGTAAATCTAAGGCTTCATCACCACTTTCAGCTAATTCATAAAAGTAATTATTTTTAAATTCATTTTTTAGCTGCATCTTGAGAGTATTCAAGATATCCGGTTCATCATCAACGCAAAGAATTACAGGCTTATTCATCTTTTCCTCTCTGCTTAAATTGTAGTAGGTTTACTGACATGAATTGCTTTTACATTGATTTCCGGCAAAGATGCAGGATATCTGCCGCCTATCTTATTTTAATAGGACTTCCGAAGATCGGCCCGGTTTCTGGCAATAAATCTTGTATTTGTCAGCGAGACAGCGACGGGTGTCACCGGGAATCTGCCACCTTGCAGGTAAGTTTTGTTTAATAAATAGGCAGCGAGACTGTAAAAGTTGTCTGCCCCGGTACAGAATCTACAGCAATTGTGCCTTCGTGTTTTTCCACAATTTTTCTCACAATATCCAATCCCAAACCGCTACCTTCGCCCGCAGATTTAGTCGTAAAAAACGGCTGAAAAATTTTGGGCATAACTTCTGAGGGAATACCTTTGCCGTTATCAGTAAACTTGAGGAAAATATTTGCTTCTTGCTGCCGAGTTTCAATCGTCAAAATACCTTTATAATCCATTGCTTGCAGGGCATTATGAACGAGATTCGTCCAAACTTGATTTAAGTCATCGGGATAGCACATAATTTTGGGTAAATCTCCATAGTTTTTAATTACTTCTATACCATGTTTCAGTTGATTTTGATAAAGGGTTAACACCGTTTCAATGCCATCATGCAAGTTCGCCTGGACTTTTTCTGGTTTGCTATCAAAATGAGCGTAGGTTTTTAAGGCAAATACTACTTTCCCAGACTTCGCTGTTGCTCTTTGGATCAGGCTAATACTTTTTTTAAAGCTTGCAAACTGGTAAGCACTATTTAAAACTACTTGCCAATCGGGGGATTTAAAAAGCGGCAAGAACTCTTCTATTTTTTCGTAGATTTCCATGTCAACTAAAGTATCCGCAATTTCCTCGGCATTTTCAACAGATTCTGCCATCAAATCCGCCGCCAACTGCTGCTTAAATTTGCGTTTCTCTCTGCTTGTGAATAAAACTTTTTGATGGGTGCTTCTGTAAAGTAAAGCTAAAAAATAAGCTTTGCTTTCGTCAGAAAGTTTTTGATAAATTTCAGGAAATTTTTCTAAAAACTCGTCGGAAAAATTAGCTATATTATTAATAGAGGAACCTATAATGCCCAGGGGGGTATTGATTTCGTGGGCAATGCCGGCAATCAGTTGTCCCAAGGCTGCCATTTTTTCCGATTGAATCAAATGATCTTGGGTGGCTTGCAGTTGGTGGAGCGCCATTGCTAAATCTTGATTTTTCTCTTGCAAAGTTTGTTGCAGTGAACAAATTTTTAAATGAGTTTCTATCCGGGCTAAAACTTCTTCAACTTGAAACGGTTTAGTAATAAAGTCAACTCCGCCCACTGCAAAAGCTTTAACTTTATCCAGCACGTCATTAATCGCACTAATAAAAATAACAGGAATGTCTTTGGTAATTTCAGAAGCTTTGAGTTGCTGACAAACTTGATAGCCGTCCATTTCTGGCATCAGAATATCCAGCAGCACTATATCTGGGGGTATTTTTTGAGCAGCAGACAATGCTAGCTTGCCATTGGGTACGGGGCGAACTTGATAGCCTTTTTCGCTCAAAATTCCGGCCAGCAGCCGCAGGTTTTCTGGTGTATCGTCCACTACTAAAATATTAGCTCGATTGGTTTTAGGTAAAGTTGAAATCATCTGGTATTTACTGTTTTTCGCTGAGTTCGATTATGTTCAAAATTCTGTCATATTCAAAATTATTAATGCAATCTTGAAGCTTGCCCGCAAGAGAGGGATTGACAGTGCCGATTTGTGCGATCGAATTTGCGATCGCCTCCATGTCCACACTCAAAATACTTTGCTTGAATTGGGCCATCCAGTCTGGAGAAAGAGAGGCAAAAGCCTCCGGTGTCAGCACCTCCTGACTTGACTCCTCTACACCTGCGGCACTTACTGCGGTTGAATCTTCATAAATATAGCGTACTCCTAAATGTTTTCCCATTGCCACAAAGATATCCTCCTCGCGGAACGGTTTCCGCATAAAATCATCGCAACCCGCCGAAAGAATCACCGCCCGTTCTTCCTCCAAAACGCTAGCAGTTAGGGCAACAATCGCCGTTGCTTGCCCGCCAGTTGTAGTTTTAATCTGTTTCGTTGCCTCATAGCCGTCCATGACAGGCATTCTCATGTCCATCCAAATCAGATGCGGTTCCCACTCCATAAAAATATCAACCGCTTCTTTACCGTTATTTGCTTCTCTCAACTCAAATCCGAGTGGACTGAGAAGTTTTACTAACAGTTGGCGATTCAAAGGTTTGTCGTCCACAATTAGCAAGCGATAACTCGGTTGATTCGGTTCCAGGGCAACAACTCGACGTTGAGTTTTTTTGCTTTCAATATCACTAGCTTCAACCAGATGAACTTGGATGTCAAACTGAAATACTGCACCCTTTCCGATCTCGCTGCTAACAGTAATTTCACCTCCCATTAATTGCACGAACTGGCGGCTAATAGCTAAACCTAAACCCGTTCCTTCCTGAGAATCTTTACCTGTTTTCGTCTGCACGAATGCTTCAAACAACTGATGGATTTCCTCAGCAGCAATGCCTGCACCAGTATCTTGAACTTCAAAATGCAGCCAGTAGCGACCGGGTAATTGGTCAGTGCTTTTTTTATGTATATTCCGCTTTCCCCCTTTGACTTGCACCGACACTCCCCCTTCTGAAGTAAATTTAATTGCATTATTGAGCAAATTAATTAAGACTTGCCGCAATTTAACTTCATCCGTACAAATGTAATGGGGAACTTCTGCGTCTCTGTCGAAGATTAATTGCAAACCTTTTTGCTCAGCTCTGAGAGCAAACATATCTTCTAAATCGTCGATTAGTTGGTACAAATCGAAGCTTTTTTCATTAATCGTCGTTCGTGCGGCTTCGATTTTTGATAAGTCTAAAACTTGGTTAATTAAAGCCAGTAAATGTTCGCCACTCCGCAGGATAATTCCGACATCTTCTTGATTTTCCTGAGACAAACTTTTACTGCGGATCATGACTTGAGCAAAACCGATAACCGCGTTCAGGGGCGATCGCAATTCGTGACTCATATTGGCGAGAAAGGTACTCTTCGCTTTGTTTGCTGCTTCGGCCGCTTCTTTCGCCTGCTGCATTTTGATTTCCGCTTGTTTGTTATCAGTAATGTCTTTAATAAAACCTTCGTAGTAAAGTAGATTTCCTGCTTCATCGCAGACAGCGCGACAATTTTCCGAAATCCAGATTATACTGCCATCTTTGCGGTAAATTTCCGATTCAAAGTTTGATAGTATCCCGTACTCGGTCATCAGCGCTGCAAATTCGTCGCGGCGGTTGGGTTTCACGTAAAGCTGGTTATGGAAATTCGGCTGTGCTGCTATTAAATCAGCAGGCGAGTCGTAACCGTAGATGTTAGCTAAAGCGGGGTTAGCGCTGATGTATTTCCCGTCAATAGCAGTTTGAAAAATTCCATTCAAAGCATTTTCATAAATGTTGCGGTACTTTTCTTCTGCTTCCCGGAGGGCAGTTTCTGCTTGTTGGCGCTCGGTAATATCGCTAGAAATCGACAAAAAACAAGCTTCTCCGTCAATATCGATGGTTTCTATCGACAGCAGTGCCGTTCTTTCTGTACCATTTTTATTGCGAAATCTCAGCTCATAATTGTGAAGAGCCGTTTTATTTTTTAACATTAGAATCATGCGATCGCGCTCTGCTAAACTCGCCCAAAAATTGAGTTCTACCGCTGTCTTTCCAATGATTTCTTCGTGACTGTACCCCATCATCCGACAAAAGCTCTCATTGGCTTCTATGTGGCGACCATCGCTAATTCTAGTCAGAGTAATTGCATTAGGACTTAAACGAAAAGCTTTAGAAAACTTTTCTTTGGCCTTGGCAAGATCGGCGGTACGTTCTGCAACTTGCACTGCTAAATTGTCATTGTATTCCTTTAATACTTTCTCCGCTAGTTTGCGTTCAGTAATATCTTGAAAAGCACACATCCCGTAGATAATATTTCCATGAGCGTCATAAATAGGAGTTCCCCAAACTTGCAGGGGAACAGTTGTGTCAGTCGAGGAGATTTCAATGTCATCAACAGTTACACTTTTCCCCTGCAAAGCATTTAAAAGTGGGTCGCGTTCCGCCGGGTAAATTTCCTGAGTTCCAGCTAAATAAACTCGGTAGGATTGACGTAAAGTTTCTGAATCTACTGGTACAATTCCTTGAGATAAAAGTTGCTCTCCGGTAGGATTAATGTAGTGAGGTTGACCGTTGGGTTCTGCAATGAAAATCCCTAGCGGTACTGCATTGAAGAATTGTTTTACTCGGTTTTCGCTTTCCGACAGAGAAGTAAATGAATGCTGCAATTGCTCGGCCATGCTGTTAAAAGCAGTGGCAAGTTCTCCGAGTTCATCTTCGCGATTCAGAGTGAGCTTTGTATCCCATTCGTTCCGCGCCAAAGCTTTCGCTGCCGCATTCAATCTTAAAATCGGCTGAACTACCCATTTAGCAGTAAGAATCCCCAGGATTGTCGCCCCCATCAAAGCTGCAAGCGACAGTAAAAAAGTCGTGCGCGTATTGAGGTTAATTTGCTCCATAAAGTCAGACTCTGGTACAACTACTACAATCAGCCAATCCAACCCTCGATCGTCTTTAAAAGGAGCTACCTGAATAAAATTTCGCTTGCCATCAATATCAAAAGTAAGTTGTTGAGAATTATTGATTTTAGCTAAGCTATTGTAGGATTTATCTAAATATTGTGCAGTTTGGCTAATTACCGGATTCTCGCTTTCTGAAGCTTTAATGCGCCTTGTTTCTTTACCTTCCACCACGAATTCTGGACTCGCCGTTGAAGTGGCAATTAACATCCCCGATCGCTCCATGACAAAAGTTTGTCCCGATTTGCCAATTTTGAGGCTGACGAGAAATTCTTTGATTCGAGAAAACAGCAAATCGCTGCCAGCTACGCCTAACAATTTACCAGCGTCGTCGTAGATAGGCAAAGCAGCAGTAATTGCCAGTTCCCTCGTCAAAAAATCTGTATAAATTGGAGTCCAAATAGTTTTTTTTGCCGCAGCCGCAGCTATGTACCAAGGGCGAGTTCGCGGGTCGTAAGTATTGGGTGAAATTTGGACTAATTGAACGCGGTTTCCCTGAGAGTCAGCAGTATACCGAGCTAATTTATTGCCAGTAGAGCTGTCGGCAGCCGATATCAAAGTCCGCTCTTTAGTGCGGATTGCTCCCGAATGTTCTCCATTTTCTTTACCTGTGTAAATGATGCTGATAGAATCAAAATATTGAATTTGTTCTAGGAAATGATGTTCTAGTTTTTGGTTGTCTTCTAGGTTTAACTGCCCCAATTTTATGCCTTGAACGTTCAGGTGATTGACAATGTGGGGAATTGACATATAATTTTCCATGCGGTCTTTGATGCGATCGCTAATTTCTCCCCGCAACTGAGCGGCAACCTCGTTGACTGCCCGCTGACCGTTTTGGAAAGATAGCCAACCTACAACTCCTACCGTGCCGACAATTTGCACTAAAAAAGGAACGACTAGCACCGTTTGTAATGGAGCTTTGCCGATAAATTTTGTAGCCAAACGATTGAGGGGTTTAGGAAACATATTCATCCTAAAAGTAATTAAAATTGGCAGTTGAAATTAGTAGGTGTTAAAATCTTGGAGCGAGAGGCGAGCGAGTAATATCAAATCCGGCTAATCACTCATGGTCAAATTATTTGAATTTGACCTTTAAGAGTTTTAAGGACTTCCGTCGTCACTCAGTAGGTACAAATAAACATTACATGGTTTGGGCGGGTGAGAGCACTCATCTACTCGCTTTGATCGTGGATCTTAACTAAACCCTCCCTGATAAGATACTATGGTTATTTTGCAATGACCTACTTACAAACTTACAGTTTGCGATCGCACTCCGACCCCAGACAGCGGGTTTCGGCTTCGCTCAACCACTGGGTTTTTTACTGTATCTGCAGGATCGAACGAAGTATTGCTGTGAAAAAACCAAGGTGAGGATTACCCCTGGCATCGCGAACTAACTTAATCAGGGCTTACGCACTCAAGAGCGTTAAATCAAGGCTTTGAGAGTGTTTCCCTACGTTCGCCATCACACAAAATCTTAGTAGGTGCGTAAGTTTTATTAATTAGAGTACGATCGCCCAAATGTTAGCACGATCGCACTATCCACAGCAGCACACACCCAAAAAATCTGTATTTACCTGCGATTCAACTCCATCCTTTCGCCGTAACGTAAAAGCATATCCAAACTCTCCAAACGATTTTGCCAAGTTTGCACCTGATAGCTATTTTCCGCAGAATGCAAGCGCATCGAAGATTGAAATTGAAATTGAAAACTCCCCAACAATCTTTTAGCAGTGGCTAAACTTTCCGTAGAAGGATTTGCCGCCAACTTGTTCAAAGCTTGCGCCAATTCATCCGCTCGACTTTGCAAAACTTTCAGCTCAGATTCCGACATCCGCAACTGATTGTTAGCCAACAAAAAACTCCATTCCTGCTTGAGAGCAGTATAGCGCGAAGCAGCCGCTGCAAACGGCTGTCGGTAAGGAATCGGCTCCGCAGCAGAAGTGGAACGCACTGGCGTGCCTTGAGTGCGGTTAAAAAACCCCTGCATCCCGCTGCTGATACTTTCCACCGCAAAAATAGCATAGCCCCCTGTCGGCAAATCGCGCAAAGCTTGAATTTGGTCGATCGCCACAACTTCCGGGAGAGTCAACAACTTAACCGATGGAGAAATCAAAGCCGAACCAAGCATTTGTTCCTTTACCAGCGGTTCGGTGATGCGCTGAAGTCTGTTCGTATCCAAAGCGTAAGTCATCGGCACAATCAAATCTACAATGCCCTGACGAGCCCAAACTTCCCAATTTTGCTGGATTTTGTAAATCCGCTGACTTTCCGGGTGCGGAAACACCGCCACAGAAAGAATTGTGCGCGGATAATTCTGCCGCAAAAGCTGAGAAACTTCAGCTACAAAACTATTAATTTGATTAGTTTTAAACTCAACCCACTGGCGCCACAAACTGCCGTCCCTGGGGGAAATATTCACCGGATCTGCACCAGTCAACTGCCTAAATTGCTGCCTAGCAGCAATACCGTAACCGTAAGTAAAATTCGCATTGTCATCTTGAAAAGGATAGCGAATATAGTCTAATTGCACCCCATCTACTTTGTAGTTGTTGGCAATTTCGCTGACAATTCGCAGCAAATAATTACGCGCTTCCGGGTTCGCCGGGTCGATATAAAATTTACCATCGTTAGGATTTTGCGTGCGTCCTTTATTGTCAATATTCGCCCACTGTGGATGAGCGGAAAGTACCGGACCGGGATAAGAACTAGGCTGGCCAATTAAAGTATTGTGGCGCTTATTTCCTGTGGCAAAAACCCAAACCCAAGCGTGCAGTTCCATGCCTCGCTCGTGAGCTAATTTAACCGCAGATGCCAGCGGGTCCCAGCCAACTGTTAGGGGATTTTGTTGCGGTGCAACTTGACTGGGATAAATCGTATATCCGGCATTCAAAGTTTCAAAGAAAACGGTATTGATACCGGCGGCGGCGAGCCGATCGAACACTGCCGCCAAACCCTGTTCAGATCGCGCTGCGACGATCGTACCCCGATCGAGCCAAACCGCCCGAATTTCCGCCCCAACCCGCTGTCCTTCCTTCGGGTAATTTTGCCACAGCAACTGCCGCGCTTCCACCCACTGCTTTCTAGCCTCCGCGTAGTTTTGCTGTTGCAGGAGTTGGTCAAAAGTTTGCAAAACCTGCCGCGCTTGGGCGATCGCCCCCGTCCTGCTCGCTTGCAGAATAGTCAAGCGACTGGCTGCCGGGCCGCCGCCCCCCTGTTCTGCAGCCACCAGTTGAGGGGTGGTAGCAGCATTGAGATTGACGGCGGTATTGGCTGAATTAGATGCTGTCAGGGCGCTTTCAAACCGGCCGAGGAGGTTAGTGAGTTCTTGGCGCATCAAGTACGCTTCAATGCTGACGATCGGCTTATTGGAATTTGCCTGCACGTCCAAGCCCGGCGGTGCCGACTGATCCGAAGGATCTGTAAAAGTTGCAGGAACTGGATCGGGAAGCGCACCCGATGGAGAAAGTCGGCTCAGCGGGGTAGTACGCGGCGAACTAGGGCTGTTTCTAGTGACTCTTGAGGGGGGACTTGGCAGTGGGGTCGCGGCAGCAGTGGGCGGCGCTACTGGCCCAGAAGCGATCGTGCCTCCCCAGCGAGCGATCGAGGCTTGCAGCCAAGCCTTATCTACATTTCCCGAACCGTCGCTACCCCAGCGCCAGCCGAGGTAGGTAGCGCGATCCGTTGCGATGGCTGCGGAGGAACCGGAACTATCTTTCCAAGTAGCAATAGTTTGACTGTTCGCATCAGCCGGGATCAAGACACCGCCTTGGACTGAGGCATTTTTTTCTTCTGGTGGCACCCAACTGCTAGAAGTAGTGCAAGCAATATCTCGACACCGGCTGCGCGGTTGCGGGGTTGCCGGCTGGGTTAACGGAAAAGCCCAATAGGCCCCAAGGAGCGATCGCAAGGATTGGCGCACCAATGCCGGAGAACTGCGGCCGACGGGGCCCGAAGCAATCAAGCGGCCGCCCTGGGAGGCCCAAGCTTCTAAAACTTTAATTTGCGCCGGACTCAAAGTTTCAATGTTGGGCAAAAACAGCACGTTAACGCCTGCTAAATCCGCCACATTTTTGATTTCTTCGAGATTGATTGGTTTGTAAGCAATGCCGCTTTCCCAGAGGCGCGTCGTAATCTTCACCCAGTCGGGAGAATTCTCGGAACTGCGAACAACGCCCAGAACTACTTCTGCAAAACTCGGAGAGGGAAATAGGATGAAGAGATTGAGTAATGTACTCGCTACAGTTCCAATTAAGACTCTTTGCAAGAAAGTGAAAAAGCGAATTTTTTGAGCCTGGGAGCAGGCATCAGGCATTTGATCGGGCTTATTGATTTGTTGCATAAATATGAGAATTACTCACCACACCGCTTGAGAAAAATTCAATTACAATTAAGAGCGATCGATCCGCACCATACAATTTTCTATCCTGCCCTGCAACCTGAATCAGGAAAAAGTGCGATCGAGCGATTTTAGATTTTGGATTTTAGATTTTGGATTTTAGATTTAAATCTGGGTGTAGTCCTGATGACAGTTGACAGTTGACTGTTGAGTGTTGACTGTTTGGACATTTGAACAATATCTATGCAACCGCAAACGATTTTAGATTAAAATCTGCGTGCATTTGGGTTGAAAAACCAAAAATACAATTTAGATGCGGGACAGCCAACAGCCAACAGCCAACAGTCAACTAATTTTCTGGCGTTGCAGCTTCATTCACCGGGAATCGATCGATTAACTGCATCGCCCGACAAGCATTCCTCCGCAAAGAATCCGAGACGTGAGGAACGTGAGGAATCTGAGACAAGAAATCCAAAGTCCGGCGCAAAATCCGCACCACATCCCCTTCATCCAAACTCGTATGGCTAATCAGTTCCAGCCATTCAACGCCCAGAGCCCACTGTTCGACCAAAGTCACTAAATCCCGTTCCAGCCAAATCGGGATCGCAGCTTCGTGACGGTACTGCACTTGAAACAATCGGCGGCGCAAACCTTTTTGCAGATTGTCCAAAGGTGCCAAAACTTCTGGCGACAGCGAGTAGTGAGTCCAACTGTCCGGTCTGGAAACTTCTGTAACTAAGGCCGCGCAAGCAGCAGCGAGGTGGTGGGGGTCGAGTTCGTCAAACTCTGCAGACATCAGGGACAAACCCAGCCACAGTTCGTTATCGCCGCGAATGGCGGCGCAAGCTTGGCCCAAGACTGTGGGCACCAACCTGTCGGAGGAGTCATCTCGGTTTCCAGTTGCCGAAACTACTCTTTCCAAGCAGCCGAAATTCAGCAAGATGTCAATTAAATTGAGAAATTGCTCCCAGTAGCGAGCTCGCTGCTTTTCTAACTCTTGTTCGCTTTTGCGGATTTCTTTTTTCAATTCTTCCCGGCGGCGCTGGCGTTTGAGCAAAGTACCGGGATTTCCCCATTCTAGAACCGGGTGAATTTCTAGCTTAGCTTCTAGGGCTGCGATTTTCTGCTGTTGCTCGATCGCCTCTGGGCTCGGTTCCGGTGCCGGCAATTGCGGGATCGATGCAGCAATTGAAGCAGTTTCTTCATTTCCCAAGCGGCACTGGCCGAGTCTCAGGGGCATTTCCGACGGCGGGTTCAAGGTATCTGCAACACTCAAGCGAGGTAATTCGGCGTGCAGGGTAGCGACATCGCTAATGGCGACGACATACCAGCGGTTATCTTTGCCCAAGCACACCAAATTTGGTGCTTGGCCAGAACCTGCGATTTTGGCAACCAATACGGCGGGTACAGGATTTGTGTGCGATCGTTTGGCTGTCGGAACGTGCTTGCCTTTGAGACTCATAACCGTGCCGAGCACTGCAAAAGCCACAGCTACGGACATCTCCTTAAATCTGGCTTCTTCAGCTTGCTGCAAGAGAATTTTGAGCAAACGTTTGTCTTCTTTGAGTCTTGCCTGCAATTTTTCGTAATGGGCGAGCTCTTTTTCCAGGGTGGAGACATTTCCTCCGGCCGCCAGGGACTGTTCGAGCACCGCCAATTCTGTTTGCAATCGGTCTAATTCTTCTTGCTGCGGCTGCAAGTACAAGGTAGACAGGTATTGACCAAAACTCCGCTCTACCAACTCTTGAGCTTCGTCGAGAGTGTGAGTTTGCAGCAAATTCAGCACCATGCCGTAGCTGGGAGTAAACTGACTGGCGAGGGGGTCGGCTTTGGCTGTTGCCAAATAAGAGGCTTCTTTTGCGCCTTCAAAGCGCGTCTGAACTGCGACGACGTGCCCCAGCTTGTCCATGCCCCGCCGACCAGCCCGACCGGCCATTTGCAGGAATTCTGAAGCGTTTAGCAGTCGGTGTCCCTTGTCGGTGCGCTTGGACAGGGTGGAAATGACTGTGGTGCGGGCGGGCATATTAATCCCGGCTGCTAGGGTTTCGGTGGCAAATACGACTTTAATCAAACCTCTGCCAAAGAGTTCTTCTACTAAACCTTTCCAAGCGGGCAAAATGCCTGCGTGGTGGGCGGCGATGCCTTTTAAAAGAGCTTCTTTTTGACCGAAGCGTTCTGCTTCTGGGTTTCGCTGTAAAAAATCGTCAATGATGCGTTTGAGTTCGGCTGTTTCGGCTTCGTTAACCAGGGAGAAATTGCCGACTTCTGCGACTGCTTGGTCGCACCCGCGACGGCTGAAGATGAAGTAAATTGCTGGTAGCATATCTCGATCGTCCAACCGGGCCAAAACATCGGTCAAACTCGGGGTGGGGATGCTGCCTCTTTCTACTTTTTGCTGCTTCTTTTTGGGGACTAACCGGACATTCGCTCTTTTGCCGGTCTCGTCTAGCAGGGGAAATATCCCTTTTTGGTTGGCGAAGTGGAATTGCAGCGGCACTGGCCGAAAGTCTGAGTAGACGAGCTCTGTGGGCCCGTGGACTTTGTTAATCCAGTCTGTGAGTTGCTCGCTATTGGCAACGGTTGCTGAGAGGGCGAGCAGTTGAATTTCGCTGGAACAGTAGATGATGGATTCTTCCCAGACGGTACCGCGCTGGCGATCGTTCATGTAGTGACACTCGTCGAGCACCACGGTTTCGACTCCGGTGAGGGAAGTACCGACTTCTCCGATCGGCGTACCGTAGAGCATATTCCGAAATATTTCGGTAGTCATCACCAAAATCGGCGCATCTCGATTGACGGAGATGTCGCCCGTGAGCAAACCTACATTGTCGTCTCCAAATTGACTGCGGAAGTCGCGCAGCTTTTGGTTAGAGAGTGCTTTGAGGGGAGTGGTATAGAAGACGCGCCGCCCCCTGGAGAGTGCTTGATGGATGGCGTATTCCCCGATTAACGTTTTCCCAGAGCCTGTGGGAGCACACACGACAACCGATTTACCTGCATCGAGGGCGGCGATCGCCTCTCTCTGAAAGTTATCTAGCTCGAATGGAAATATGGTCTTCAGATCCAGCTCTGGGCGGTTCTGGGCAGTGTCTGGCACAAGGATTATTATAAGGTTGCAGGATAAGTATGCTTAAATCTTGCTGAAAGCAAGTCAGCAGAGGACTGTATTGATTTTAAACCTTCGCCACCAAATCGGCTAGGAAGGAATAAGTCTGTTGGCAGTTGTCATTAGTCATTAGTCATTAGTAACAATTACCAATTACCAGTTACCTGTTTGGCTCATGCCCCATGCCCCATGCCCAATTCCCAATTCCCAATTCCCAATTCCCCGTTTCCTTCTCTATGATTCCAGTTATTTCGACTATTCCTGTGGTGCAGCTTGCTTCGGGCGATCGGCTTTCACTGCAAGTCTATCAGTTCCAAGGTGCGATTCCCGGCAAAAAAGCTTATCTCCAATCTAACCTCCACGGCGCTGAGATTAGCGGTAATGCTGTGATTTACCAATTAATTGAGTTTTTAAGGTCTTTGGACAGCAGTCAGTTAATCGGGGAAATTTGGCTAGTTCCGGTTTGCAATCCTGTGGGTGTCAGCCAGCGATCGCACCATTTTTCTCCTGGTCGCTACAATCTTTATGATGGAGTAAATTGGAACCGGATTTTCTGGGATTTTGAAAAACAAGGGGAAGATATTCTAGGTTTTGCTAAGTCTCATATCCATCTCGATGCCGATACTGTCAAAGTTAATTACAGAAAAGCGATTGCTTTGAGTTTTGCTAAAGAGTTAGCAAAACTTAACGCTCCTAGTTGCGGCCCCTACAGCGAACTTTACCGATATCAGCTACAATCTTTGTGTTTGGATGCTGACTATGTGCTGGACTTGCACAGTTCTACGAATCAAAGTTTAGATTACCTTTACTGTTTTAATTCTCGCGAGGAGAGTGCGAAAGCTTTTTTGCTCGATCGTGCAATCTTGATGAACGAGTACGACGGCGATGCTTTTGACGAGGCGTTTCTCAAGCCTTGGCTGGCTTTGGAGAAGAGTTTGGCCGAGTTGGGAAGTGCGATCCAATTTGACGTGGAAGCTTGGACTTTAGAATTAGGTTCGGGGATGGAAATGAATCCCCAGTCGATCGCGAATGGCTTGCGGGGAATCAAAAATTACTTAGCAAGTAAGGGTTTATTGAAACTAGATGGATTTCCTCTCTCGGAAACAGCGGCGCATCAAGTTATTTTCACCCCCAAGAATTCAGTTGTCAAATACTACGCGCCCGGGGGCGGGATGATACAAAATCGAGTGCAATTGGGGAGTTATGTCAAAAAGGGCGATCGGCTTTATCAAATTCTTAGCTTTAATAAGAATGGGGAATTTCCCAGTTTGGTTGATGTTGGTGCTGAGTCGGAGGGCTTCATTTTTGATGTTTCGACAAATCAGTCAGTAAATCAAGGAGAGTATGTGTTGTCTGTGATGGCAGATTGAGAATACCAAAAAACCCGGTTTTTTGAAGAAACCGGGTTTCTGAAAACCTATTGGTAGTCGAACCATAATTTACGATATACTATTGAATAGGGCTTGTTTAAATTCAGCCGCACTTTTATAATAAATATCAGGATTGTCAATTAAAGCGCGATCGATAACGGTGGCTAGCGCTTGAGAAATCGCATAAGTGCGATCGCGCACAGGAACTGCATCATTTTGTAAAACCGCCAAAAACGAATCTTGACCCTCCAAATTTCGCGGGGAATATCCCGTTATCATCACATACAAACAAGCCGCTCGATTTGCGATTTTGGATTATAAAAACTTCTACTCCCCCCCTTAGCAAGGGGGGGAACAAGAGTTTTTAGGGTGCGTCAGTGCGGAGATTCTAGATTGTTGAGACGATAACTCACACGGACGCACCTTACAATTTAAGGTTACGGTTTATGGTTGAATGAAAATACCGATCGCATTATGAACTCTCGCAGCAGTTGACGGAGGTCGATCGAGCAAACTACCTCCTAAATACAAACTCGTCGAACTTCCCCCATCTAAATTTAAAGCCTCCACAGCACCCATTTGCTGCAATATCTGCGCCAGTTCTGCGAAATTTGGCCCCGCCCCGCCCGCGCGATTGTGCACGGCTACAATCAGCAAATTCCCCGCAGCATTTCGCCCGATCGCACTTCTAATTGCTGTCTGTCTAACATACGCATCACTAAACCCTTCCGCCTTCGCATCCAGCACAACTTGACTGTTTTGTACCAACACCGGCCCGCCGCCAAGAATGTAAGGAAAACGGTTAAAATCAGCAGGAAAAGTGTTAGTTTCTAAACGCAATAATGTACCGGGAGTGAATTGAGACGCAGGCGAAAAATCGGAACGCAAAGCCAAAATATAACCGTTAGCTGGAATGGGAAAACTTGTTGTTCCCGGCGCACCTCCGGGGGATTGGCTGACAACTCGCTCGTCAGCAACTGTCACAACTATTTCATTGCCGGACAGCGGAGTATAAGTTGTTCCCCAATCAGGAGTGTAGCGACCGATTCCCGATTGGACGTAGGCGCTATTGAGATAAGAAACAGGCAAAAATTGATTTGCCGGAGTTATCAAAGTTTCTTGCAAAGTCAAACGATCGATCGCAAATTCTCCCTCATCGTTCCAGGCGAGCGCTCCCCGGTTCAAGATCGGCCCGGAAAGCCATTTATTTTGCCGCCGAATTGCCCCTAAAGCTAAGCGATTAATTCGATTGAAAAAACCTGCATTAATCGCCGCAACCGCACCAGAAACTTCTGCTGTTTGCAATAAAGGTGCAGTGCCTTGATCGGCAGGCGGATTGGTGAGAATTGGTCGAATTTTTACACCGGATTGACGCGGATCAACTTCTAACCAAACTACTGGAAAACGAGCAGTTCCTAAATTTTGATACTGCTGCCGCCACTGCACACCTGGAGCCCAAATAATGTTTTTTTCTACTAACGAATCTGGCCGAATGTCGATAACTAATCGGTTGGGATTTCCCAGGCTGAAAACTTGCGGCCGCCAACCTAAAGGAATCTTCACTTTGACTTTAGTTTGAGCGCCGTCAGGTTCGACTTTTAGTGATAGCAATTGTTTGCTGGTTTGAAAATTGCCCTGAAGTAAGGCGGGAGCGACTTGGGCATCGATCGCGATCGACCATTCTTGACCAGCGATCGGCGCTGCGGGCGTTATTTGCAGCGGGAGAGTGGGTTTGGTCGGGTCGTCTGGTGTTTCGAGGTTTGGCGCTGCGGGGGCTCTCGGTAGGATAGCGGGCTTTGTGGGGTCGTCCGGGGGGTTGGGTGTGGGTGTCGGCGACGGGCTTGGCATATTGACAAAGTTGACTTGCCAAGGGGCGGGGCGATCGAGATCTACAACAATGCGATCGCCAGATTCTATTTCTGCTTGCCGAATTCCGGTAACACTTGCAGTTTGAGAGGTAATTTTTAGAAGATTCCCATCGGCAGAGATCTCCCAGCCCGCAAGTCTAGCAAAATCGGTAACATCTAAGTAACGATACGAGCCTGTTGCCCGCGCTGCTAAGCTTTGAGCGCCGGTTAAAGATACCGAAAACCACTGCACCGGTTGTTTGGCACTGTCGGCGCTGCTAAGCAAATCCACTCCCGCACTTTGCATCAATCCAACATCAGCAATCCAAGTTCGGAAATTCCCAGAAGTGCTGTTTGCCGGCTGGTGAGTCCAAACTAGAGGCAGAATGCGACCGTTTAGAGAAACTTGGCGGCCTTGTCTAATTATCGAAGATGGCGGTACAGATTGAGCCAAAAGCCTAGAGTCCGACAGGGGTTGAAACCCCTGTCTCATAGTTAAAGTTCTCTCAAGAGAACTATGGCTCAATATTTCAGTCGTTTTTAACCGACTTTCGCTATCAGCCAGGGAATTCATTCCCTGGCGGGATCTCGAAGCATGAATCAGCGCAGCCCTCTCCCCCTCTTGTGCTCTTGCGGGTTGATTCAAGACTAAAGACGGGGCGATCACCAGTACGGGTAAAATCGAAACTGACAATATTAGACGCCAATCAAACAAATTACGTTTCACAGCTTAAAACTCACACTTTCACTTCTAAACGCATCGGTATCTAGAAACCCGGAATATCCGTATGTTTCTTCTTACTAAACGGTGCTAATTGCGCTAAAGCCCTACTACAAACTGCTCACCCCGGAATAGAAATCACAAACTCCGAACCCTGCCCCAAAGAAGAATGCACGAGTAACGTACCTCCATGTTTTTCCACAACAATTTGGTGGGCTATAGACAATCCTAATCCAGTTCCTTGACCCACGGGTTTGGTTGTAAATAAGTGGTTAAAGATGTTTTCCTTGACTTCGGCTGACATCCCCACTCCATTATCCTTAATGCGAATCAAAACCTGATTGTTGTCTTCGCTCAGAGCAGTTTGAACCGTGATTTGATTAGGTAAGGCTTTAATTTCACTAAAACTCCGCCCCTTATTTGACTCCTCCAGAGCGTCAATGGCATTAGCCAGTATGTTCATAAATACCTGGTTCAATTGTCCGGGAAAGCATTTCACTAGGGGCAAGTTACCATACTCTTTCACAACTTCAATTGCAGGGCGGAACTCGCTGGCTTTTAAACGGTGCTTGAGAATTAGCAGAGTGCTTTCAAGTCCATCATGAATATTGAAAGAACCTGGTCGATCGCTATCTGCCCTAGAAAACGTTCTCAAACTCGTACTGATATTGCGGATGCGCTCGACTCCCTCCTGCATCGAGCCAATCAATTTCGGCAAATCTTCTCGCAAATACTCCAAGTCCATCTCCTCAATTTCTGATTCAATTTCCACTCCCGGATGGGGAAACTTTTCTTGATAGAGCTCGATCAAGTGGAATAAATCCCCCACGTATTCTTGGGCTGGTTCAAGGTTGCCGGCAATGAAGCCGACCGGATTGTTAATTTCGTGAGCCACCCCTGCCACCAGATTGCCGAGAGCAGACATCTTCTCACTCTGCACCAGTTGCAGTTGCATCTGTTTGAGATCGTGAAGATAAAGCTCTAGTTTTTGGGCATACTCCTGGGATTGCTGATACAGTCGGGCGTTCTGTAAGGAAATTGCAGCTTGGGAACACAGGATGTTGAGGATGGCGACGCG
>NZ_JAUBQE010000111.1:0-5571 GCF_036701115.1 Microcoleus sp. Pol1C5
AGTGTCGCACGGTCATCTCCTATACCCGTTTGACAAGCCGTGAGTGCGAGCAACTCCACTGGCTCTGTACCTTTACTAAAGCGGCGAATATCACTCTCTAGCTGAGTAATTGTAATTTTCTCATTATTACCCGTGACTAGAAAGCTATCTTCTGGAAGAGTGCCAAATTGACCGTGAGTGGCAACGTGAATAATCGGGTAAACCGTTTGTTTAAGTTCTTGCTCTAAGCTCTCAGGAGTAAATTGTTCGTCCAAGAGTTTCTTGCTACCTGGAAATAGCTTTATAACTCGATTGATTTCATCGGTGACATTTGCCAAAGCCTTAAAATTTTCACCATCAACGGTAGCGGCTTCGGTTAAGCCCAAAGCTAGCGTCCGCAGACTTGGAAAGTTTAGGGGTTTAGGAGATGTCAAGCGCAAACCGGGAGTCGTAGCAATAGCGTATTTCTGAACTAGAAATTCTTCACCATTGTGGAGCGCAGCCATCGGTACGCTGCGTAATAGCCCATCTTGGATGAAAACGAGAGTTTTAATTTTTGTTGGTGTTAAATCGGAGGCGAAAGGGCGAATCAGCAAGTTATATAGATTTTGTGCTGGTGTTAAAAAAGCGTCAGTAGGATCGTAAAATTTCTGAATTTCTATACGAAACTTTTTGATTTCTTCTGTAAGTTTTTTACTATCGTTTATCCAGACTAGCCGTTTAAATCTTCTTTCAGTATTTGGCTTTCCCTTCTCGTCAGAGTTGGGTAAACTCACCACAATCGCCGTTCGATCGTCCAAAATTATAGAACTAAAGACAGCAGTGTCTTCTCTTTCTAAGTCATCAACTCGTTCTGGCTCAAAAACGGTAAAGACACACTCATTGCCGAAGTAATTTTGCAATTCTGCTAGTTTCAAAGAATCGATCGCGTTGAGTGCAGAATCGAGTTCCTTTTGGTACTCTTGACTTGCAATAGGCAGCGCTTCAGCACGCTCTAGCTTTAACTGAGCAAACTCACGGTAGAGAGGAGTAATCGTATCCCGAAAGCTAAATTGCAAGTCTCGCTGGGTAATTAACAAATTGTCTCGAATACCTCCTGAGCCTTCTAAAGTTGCGATCGCGCGTTCGTAAGCAGCAATTGCCTCAGATTCTTTCGCCTGTGCTTTAAATATTCGTCCCGCTTGCCACTCCCACAAATAAAGACTATCTTTAGCACGTAAGTTTTGGTCGGCTGCCAATCTTGCCTGTTTGGTAAAATCTAAGGCTTTATTGTAGTCTTTGCGGCATTCGTAGAGATGACCTAGTTTACCTAACGCAAATGATTCGGAGCGAGAATCTTTAATGCTTCGAGCCATATAGACAGCTTTTTGCAGGAGTTCTTCTGCCTGCAATTCGTTGAGTTTTCGTGGCTGACATTGAGCTTGAGATGAAGTATAATTAATAGAATCAACAGGTTGTTCTATTTCGGCTAAATTGATTGCTGCATAGACTTTATTGGGAGAATCTGGGATGATATTAAGTAGACTTAGAGCTTCTTGCAATGCTTGCTCGGCATTATTAGTGCGATCGGGTAACTTAAAATATTTCGATCGGTAATAAAGTTGAATCAAATTGAGAAGCGATCGCATTTGACTCGATCTATCGTTTTGAATGCGACTCTGTTCGAGACTGTTCTCGAAATAATCTAAAGCTTTTGTGTAATCGGCAGTAGCTGATTTAATGAATTCATTAGCCTTATTTTCTGCATTTCTGAACTTAGCAGAATCAGCACGCTGCTCGCTCAGTTGAGCTTTACTAAAGTAAGTATTACCGAGACTATTAAGCACTGAGGCGCGATAAACTGGGGAGTTAATTTCCCCGACAATCTTTAAGCTAGCCTCTAGAGTTTCAATAGCTCGATCGTACTTTCCTGTGAGGCGATAGGCTTCTCCCAAACTTCCCAAAGCCGCCGCTTCTCCCTCACCATCTCTAAATTTTTCGGCAATTTGCAAAGCACTTCCTTCACTTTTGGGGCAAATTTCATCAGCCTCAGAAGCACCGCATAAAAGCGATCTCGCTTCTCTATTTTGCCCCAAACGGCTGTAAGTTTGAGCGAGCTCTGTGAGTAACCGTCCCACCTTCACGAAATCTCCAGAGGAACGATAGTTGGCGATCGCACTTTTCCAATAATCGATCGCTGACCCGAATTGACCGATTTGTTGATAAGCTATGGCTAGTTTTTCTCGAACGAGCGCCTCGTTAGCGCGGTTTTTAGTGCTTTGATAGGCGGTTAAAGCAGTTTGCCAAAGTGCGATCGCGCCTTGCACGTCTCCTGTTTTATATCGTTCGATTCCTTGTTGTACGATTTGGCTGGGATTGGCAGACTGTGCGGTTGCTACCTCTGGCCATCTTAGTTGTAAAGGATTAAAAGAAACATGACTCAGCGACAGACAAATGGTGAGACTGGTTAGAAATAAAATTACCAGGACATGGCGGACACGGAATCGGCAATGTCGGGTTGGCATAGGAGTAAGCTATGGTAGGTTTTCATGAAGATTTTAATTCTCGATTTTGCCACCAAACCAAGCTGGAGTTTAAACTCCTTTCTAGCTTTGGTTTGCAATTAACCTAGCATAACAGGTGAATGCCTAACTTCGACATTGATTATTGTCCATCGAGCGAACATTTCCCGATCGCGTGATTATAATAATGTAGGGTGTTCTCTCTTCTGCGAGCGATGGCGAGCGAAGGCTTGTCCAACTGTTCGATCGCAAGTTGGTATTTTTTGAAATCGATCGAATTGTACCAATGATTCAGACTTGCTATATAACCACTGAGGTTGAAAAACTAGGTTTTCAAGCTGTTGTGCTAAGCATAGCCAAACTTAAACTCTGGAGAAAATCGTGGATTTTACCAGAGAAACAGACAACACAGAATTTGAGTCAAAAGTGTCCGAACTGCTGCCTGACTTAGCTCAATTGCTAGACAATTGAAATAGAGCCAAGCGTACAATTATTGAGGAAAATGAGAGACTCATTTTCAGAATTGAATCCAGCAACTGCGTCATTGAAAGCGATGAAGGTTCCGGCTAGACCGGAAACTTTAAATGCTGCAGCACTGTTGGCTGTAAACACACCACTGGTTAGTACAGCAGAGATAGCTGCTTCACTCAAACTAGCTGCATTACCAACAGAGGTAGTGAGTGTTGCTGCAACTATATAACTAGGAGCATCAATTTGGTCACCCATAGAGTAGTCAGTAATCACATCATAGTTGGTTAACAAGGATTGACTGAGATCCGTATAGGTAAATCGATCGCTCCCACTCCCACCAGTTAAGATATCTTTGTCATTGCCACCCACGAGAGAGTCATTGCCCCTGCCACCGATTAAAGAGTCATTGCTAGCCCCACCATTAAGGGTGTCATTACCAGACTCGCCGATTAAAGAGTCATTGCCAGCCCCACCGTTGAGAATGTTATTGAACTCATTGCCAGTAATCAGATCGGCAAAAGCAGAACCATCGGCATTCTCAATTATTGCACCATTAGCAATAGTAAATCCGCCAAAAATGCCCTCGGCAGAAGAGATATAACCACCAGCACCTGCCCCATCTACAGCAGGGTTGAGCGAGGCATCATTGAGATCGATCGTGACACCCGATAGTGCCCCAACACCACTAATAGTATCAATTCCGCCAGCATCCCAAATACAAGAATAATAGGTACCTGATTGGTCGGCAGTGGGCAGGAAGTATGTGTCGTTACCAGTTTTGTAGCTGTTGTTTGCCCCATAAAGATACTGAATAGCAGCAATATCAAACGCCATAGGTGTGCCTTGATAGCCGTAGTCCAGTGTACCTGGATCGCCACCACTCTTAACTAGCCCATCATTGTAGGACATGGTGGTGTAAACGCCCTGGTTCAAGCCATAGTCCCCTGTATCCCCAAAGGCGGCGGTAACTCCTGGATAAATTGATGAACCGCCTGCCTTGTCATGGGGGTGAGCCAGCCCTAATCCATGTCCAAGTTCGTGAATTAAAGTGGTGAAGCTAAAGTCACCTTGCGCTATTCCATCAGTATTCCAACCATCTCCTTCCCAGTTGAAATAGCCAATTCCCTGTCCATCTGTTCCAGGAGGACTGAACATTCCTAAGAAATCATTCGCATCGGCATTATCCACGTTATAGAAGCCAAGGGTAGCTGATTCATTATTGTCCCCAGCATTCACAAATTGAATATTGGCAACCGCTGACCAACTGTTTAAAGCGTTTACCATAGAAGCTTTTTCCCCTGCAAACCAGTCATAGGGGTTTTGGGCGATGTCGTCGTAGTAGGCGTCATCAAAACTGGCAGTTTGGGAATTCCAGAAAGAGTAATCAATCGTTGTTGTTGACGATGAACCTGATTTCCAATAATTCCCACCCCAGAGAATGCCATCAATGTAGACATTGCCTGTGAAACCCTTATTGCCAACAGGCAAAGTAGCAATTTCTGAAATCTGGGATAGTGTGCCTCCACGAGCATCTGCAAAACCTTTGCTATTAAGGTCTGCCTGGAATGCAATATCAGTTGGGATGGTCGCGATTGATTTGACCTCCAACTCATTTTCAATGTAGGGACTTGTAGAAGAAATTGTATTTCCAAAAGTCGTTTCAGAAGGCATAGTTGGTTGCTCCTAATAATTTCATCCGCGTGATTTATACGATAGGATGTCAAATAGAAAGAACGCATTAACCTTCTGTGCCAACTTAATGACATAACCCAACTAATAAAAATACAAACTTGTGCAGGCAAGTTTGCATAAGCGTGCAATGTTAGCGGGACATTATCGCGCTGATACTCTGAAGGCATCAACGACAGTAAGGTGTAGACTCGCTTGCTGGGCATGGGCAAGAATTGTTTGCATTTTTCTTGCTTTTCTCAATGCAATCGCAGAGAATTGGTATATGGAGTGCTCAGTCTCCCAGAATTGCTTTGTTTATAGGGCTAGAAAAATTCTGGTTTGAGACGATTCATTATTCATAATTAAAAATGGGTTAGAGACCCCCACTTCTTAAGCAGCTTACGTTTAGGTGGTTTAAAAGCGAACTTAAGCTTTCAGCCCGAAATTTATTTGGAGGCTGTTTATCGGGTAGGTGCAAGATGTGAGTTAAGGTCACTCAAAAAGAAACTCTAGTGATAGATTTATCAATATGTTTGAGAAACCAACCTATGATTGCTAAAAGGTGGTTCGATCGGTGTTGGCAGTGGCAGATTGGGGGTTGTGTCGCCATATTTGGGACACTCCTCGTAGGAGGGGGCGATCGCGCTAACGCCCAAATCGTGCCTGACAATACGCTAGGTGCTGAAAGTTCTGTCGTTACACCCAAGGTCAATATACGGGGTATTCCAAGCGATCGCATTGATGGTGGCGCAATACGAGGCGCTAATCTCTTCCACAGTTTTGAACAATTGAGTGTTTTAGAAGGAAGAGGCGCTTATTTCACCAATCCAGCAGGAATTGAAAACATTCTCTCGCGCGTAACCGGGGCGAACCGTTCGGATATTTTGGGACGGTTGGGGGTTTTAGGCCCTGCTAATTTGTTTTTAATTAATCCAAACGGCATTGTGTT